>NZ_JCAXDU010000033.1:0-23675 GCF_059759155.1 Rhodococcus sp. GQ147 | reverse complement strand
CTCAACCTTGCTGAACTCGAAGGGCAGGCTCGCATGTAACAACAGTTTGACCCGTGGGAAGACCGGATCTCGAATTGCACTTTCGAGACGTAAAGCGGGGTCCGCGTGAGGATGTCCACTTGTACTCGCGCAATGTTGATCATCGGAATCATTCTGTTCGGGCTGCTCGTCGGCGCGGTGGCACAGCTCGTCGTGGGCAGGTCCGGGACCGGGATCGACTGGACTCTCGCGTTGGTCGCGGGCGTCGGGGGTTCGTTCATCGGCGGTCTACTCATCAGCCTTCTCGCAGGTGACGGACTTGAATTACGCCCCAGCGGGATCATCGGCTCCCTCGCCGGCGCGATCATCGTGACCGCTGTCTGGTCGGCCTGGAAGTCCCGGTCGCGTCAGGCCTAGCGCTATCGGTATCCCGCGACGAGAGACGATGCCCGAGTGACCTCACGCCCCGCAACCGAGCAGCGACTGCTCGACATCGTTCCCGGAAATCCGGTGTGCCGGGTCGTCCTGGACCGGACGGGTGAACTCGGCATCGGAGACTGGTATCTCACCGCGGGCGGAGTCTTCCAGACGGTCTGGAACTTTCTCGACGGCCGCGACCGGCAGGCCGGCATCCGGGACTACGGGTCTACGCTCCGCACGGTTTCGACGACCTGTTCGGGATGGTGCTCCGCCCGAATCCGGTGCTGGCACCTCGCAACGTGTACGAAGCGAAAGCCCGACGATGGCAGGTGGAATGGCCTCGATTGGTCGTCGAACCGTGGCCCGAGCGCTGACATCCTCATTCGCCGAGATCCTCGTCGAATCTGCGTCGCGCTTCCTCGATGCGAGGAAGATTCGTCGACGCCCACATCAACAGAGCGTCGATCGGTTCGCGCACCGTCTTCCCCAGTGGCGTGATGCGGTATTCGACCGCGACGGGGCGGGTGTTCACCACCCGGCGTTCGACGATTCCGTTGCGTTCGAGTCTGCGCAACGTGGTCGTCAGGGATTTCTGCGTGACCTCGGGAACGGCGCGCCGCATCTCGTTGAAGCGGCGCGGAGCCTCGCACAATTCGGTGAGCACGCTCAGGGACCACTTGTCGAGGATCTGCCCCAACAGTTCCCGGTGGGCGGCGACGGCGAGCAGATCGTGGTCAGCGGTATCCGACATGAAACCTGGTTTCGTTGAAGTGACTTCCGGATACCAAGTATAACTCGGATACCATTTAGTTCCGACCCCAGGAGAACTCCATGTCCGTGTCCGTCACCCTGTTCAGCCCCGAAGGCACGCTGCCGAACGCTCCTTACCACCACGTCGCAGTCTCCACCGGCACGCGACAGGTCCATCTCGCCGGACAGGTCGCATACATGCCGGACGGCTCACCGATTCCTACCGAGCTGGCCGGTCAGGTGGCCCAAGCGCTGCGCAACGTCGCACGAGGCTTGGACGGAGCCGGCGCGACCTTCCGCGATGTCGTGCGCCTGACGTTCTACGTCACAGACTGGCATCCCGAGAAGATCGGACAGTTCATGGCCGGTGTGCAGGCCGTCGCGCAGGAGATCGATCTGCCCGATCCGATGCCGCCGGCATCGCTGATCGGTGTCGCGGCGCTCTACGAACCTGGCGTGCTCGTGGAGATCGAAGCCACCGCGGTTCTCGAGGGATGAGCGTCGTAGATCAGGCCGCGCAGATCCCGAAGACGGGGAATCCGTCGTCACCCGCAGTGGACCGGAACGCGACCCGCACCCGGGCCTCGGCGCAGTCGGGGAACGATCCTTCGATCTTCGAGTAGAGCCATGGCCCGTCGTCGAGTTCGACGATTGCGAGGGTGACCGCGCTGTCGTCCTGCGCGCCGTCGTCGAGCGGTTCGACGACCTTCCAGGACACGATCGAGCCGGTGCCGGAGCAGCGGGCGGACTCGAGGTTCGCGCCGCCGCAGGAGGAGCAGCACGCTGTCTCCGGAGCGTGAAGCGTCGTGCAGCTTCCGCAGCGCAGGATCGTCATGCAGTTCTGCGTCGCGTGGGGCGCCATCGCAGTCCTTCCGTCAACGGAAAATGTCCGAGCCACGAAGCGGTCCGTCGTAGAGGGGGGCGGGACCCCGACGGGCCGATGACGTGGCTCCGATCATCGGCCCCCTATTCGAAGGTAGGTCGACTCGGGACCTTTTCCATCGGTACGCGAGCACACAGATCGTGGGGGTTCGCTGGTCGCAGCGCACAATGCCGGGTCGGTCGACAGGGGACTTCGGGTCGTTCGGGCCACCGGATGTCACTTGGACAAGCGCCCGAATAAACCTCCCTACCTGCAGATCTTCCCTACTTCGACGTGTTCCAGCTCGCACCGGCACCCAGTGCCACGCGCGGACACTGTGCGCACAGCCCGAATCACTACCGAAACAGTGTGCAGCCGCACCGGTGAACCGAGGGACGTTCGTCCTTCACGTGGAAGACAGCGGCACCCGATTCGCCGGGTCGACTCGCCCGCAAGCTCGGTCACTCCAACGCCGCACACTGCGCGCTGTTGCCCGGCAACGCACTCGAAGCGCTGGCCGGCCTTGCAGGACGTCGCCAGGAGTCGGGGCGGATCTGCCCCGCCGACGCGGATATGTCGGGCATGCCGCCCACGCTCATCCAGGTCGGCTCGCACTAATTGTTCTTGTGGACGCGGAGTCGATGGCCGACCGTCTCGCCGACGCCGGTATGGCGTGCGATCTGCAGGTCTGGGACCGGCAGGTGCACATATTCCAGGCCGCCGCGGATCTGCTACCCGAAGGAGTCCGCGCGATCGGCGAGATCGGACGGTTCGTTCGCAGCACCGTGCCCGGCTCCCGCTGACGCGCAGTCAGCCGGGCGCGGGCGGAATCTCCGAATCGGGGGCGAGCACGGCGGCGCCGAGCCAGTGGCACAGCGCCAGCGCGTTCTCGAGGTCGAGCCGACACTCTCGGACACTGTGCCCGATCTGCTCCTCCGCCTTGCTGATCCGGTAGGCGACCGAATTCCGGTGCAGATGTAGTCTTTCCGCTGTGGCGACGAAACTCCCTCCGCTGGAAAGAAATTCCCGCAGCGTGTGCCGCAGTTGCGCGGCAGCGGGATCGTCGGCGGCGAGGCGACCGAGCACATCCCCCACCCAGCCGCGGGCCCACTCGAGATTCGTGCACATCAACGCGACCGCGCCGACCTCGTCGATCGAGACGAGACGCGGACCCGGCAGCGCCGATGTCAGAGCCACCTCCCGCGCCTGCGCCGCCTGCCGATGGGTGCGGACGAAACCGTCGATCCCCTCCTGCGGCGCGCCGACGGCGACACCGACAGGTCGCTGCCATGCCGCGACGATCCCGGACAGTCCCCTCGGGTCGATGCGATCGACCGTGCCGAGCGGGATCCATGCCCAGGCGGTGTACTCGTCGAACTGTTCGAACAGCACCCGACCTCCCCGCCCGAGATGTTCGGCCAGAGTCGTCACTGCCTGCTCGAGACCGTTCCATTCGGTGCCGGACCGGTCCCCACCGACCACCTCGATATCGTCCGTCCAGACGATCACCCCGAGGTGGCGCTGGCCGAGCCGGTAGCCGAGGGTGCGCTCGGCGTCCCCCACCTCGATCGGTCGTCCGGCCAGGATGTCCTGGATGCGGGCGGTCCGGGAGGCGTTGCGGTTGAGCAGCCAGGTATCGCGCTCGGTCTCGTAGACCCCGAGCAGCTTCTGCGACACCCCGTCGATCCCCGCGGAGAGTTTCATCAGGATCTCCACGCCCGCCTGCATCACTGCCGCGGCGTCGTCGCTGAGTCCGGCCAGCACCTCGAGGCACCAGCGCATGATGCTGTCCTGCGCGAGCCGGTTGCTGCGGTCGACCACCGAGACGGGGAATCCCTGTCGGGCCAGCATGCGCACCAGCGAGTAGGACGCCGCCGGGATCTCGATCTCCTCGAGGTCGTCCCGCAGGAACCGGGTCATGGCTGCGACGCCTTCCTCCGCGGCCTGGGCGAGGGAGCGGCGGGTGTGGCGGTCGGTGGACACCGCCTCGATCTCGGCCGAGATCCGCTCGGTCATGTACTGCGTGATCTCGGCGTGCCGCGTCGTCGACAGGTCGGCGACCGCCTCGATCAAGGCACGCGTGGCAGGTCCGGGATCGCCCACGCTGTGGGTGTCCTGTCCGATCTCGTGAGGATTCATCGTGTCCGATTCCGGAGGCTACGGCGTCTGTCCGAGTGCACTGCCTTGCCGAGCGCACCGCCTCGACCGTAACGGCTCGGGACGGGCCGCCACCGCGGATCGGGGCGTCCCTCGGGCAACGATCATGCCGACACTCACGCCGGGTGTTGTCCGGACCCGTCGGTTGCGCCGCCTAACCTGTCACGGTGAGTGAATCAGGCCGAGCGCGGTTCGGCGCGATGGAGGACGCGTTGGTGCGGGACGACCGCCTGCGCCTGTTCTCGTTCGCGACGGCCGAGAAAAGGGTGCACTACCTGTGGGTTCTGCGCGCATTCGATCACGCGCGCGGCAACTACTCGGTGCTGTTGCACGCCGGCGACGTCGAGAACGTCCTCACCCGACTGCCCGGCGCGAGCGGCGACGACGTGCCCGATTCCTCCGAGATCCCGGCGCTGCTCGAGCAGCTGCACGCGTGGGGTGTGCTCGAACGCAGCTACGACGGATCCCGGGCAGCGACGCTCGCCGAGTACCGCAACCGGCACTACGTCTACCAGTTCGGGCAGGCGGGCTACCGGGTGTTCCGCGCCGTGGAGGACGTGTTGTCCTCCCGCGGCGAGGACGTCTCGCTGTCACGTCTGGCCCTTCCCGATCTGCTTGCCGATCTCAACGATCTCGCCGACGCGAACGCCGCCGGCGACGGCGAGCTGGTCTACCGGAAGTTGAGCCGCCTCGACGCGACGTTGTCGGACATGGCCGAGCGCGCCGCCCGTTTCTATCTCGTCCTCGGCGAGCTGGTGCGCACCACCGAGGTCACCCCGGAGACTTTCCTCGCCCACAAGGACGCGCTGCTCACCCATATGCGCGAGTTCAGCACCGACCTGGCCCGCTACGCCCCGAAGCTTTCCACGGCGCTCGACCGGGTACAGACCACCGGGGTTCAGAAGCTCACCGCGGCCGCGGCCCGGCACGACGAGCGGGTGCTGCTCTCGTTCGAGGAACGCGAAGCGGACTGGGCGCAGCGCTGGTGGGGCGTCGAACACTGGTTCGTCGGTGTGGGCTCCGAACCGAGCGAATCCGAACGCCTGCGCGGCGCGACCATCAACGCGATCTCCGCGGTGCTCGGGCTGCTGCGCCGGCTCACCGAGCAGCGTCGCGGGGGTGTCAGCCGCGAGTCGCAGCTGCGGCATCTCGCGGGCTGGTTCGCTGCCGCGCCGTCCGAGGAGGCCGCGCACGCACTGTTCGATGCGGTGTTCGACCTGGGCCGGCCCCGACACTTCTCCGTCGCCCATCCCGATGCCGACATCGTGCCGGTCACCCGCTCGTGGTGGGAAGCGCCTCCCGTGGAGATCGCCCGCACCCTCGCCGAGACCGGCCGGCGCCCCGCAGCGGGAGCGCCGGGGCGGATCCAACGCAACGACGCCGGAGTACGGCGGCTGCGCGAGGCGCAACTCGAGAAGCAGCGTCGCCGGGCCGAAGCGGCGCGTTCCCTCGCCGCCGGAGGGGTGCGCGAACGGAAGCTGAGCGAACCGGAAGCAGAGGTGCTGTTGAGCCTGCTCGACGCCGCACTGTCGGCCCGCGTGCCCGTGAGCGGGCGGGTGCGCAGCGACGATGCGTCCTCTGGTACGCAGAACGGCGTCAAGCTCACCCTCCGACCGAGCGGCGAGTCGACGGTGGTGCACACCGCGCGCGGGCGCCTGTATCTCGACGGTCTGTCGGTGGAGGTGCGATGAGGGCGCGTTCGATTCCGTCCGTCGAGCTGGATTCGTATCAGCGCGCCGCACGGCTGGTGCTCACCCACCACCTCGTCACCGCGACCTTTCCCGACCGGTCGGCACTGGCGACGGTGCGCCGCTGGGCCACCGAGCTGCGGGAGGATCTGCTCGCCACCTTCGGATACCGGCTCGAGGTCACCGAGACCACCGCGCGGCTGTTCACCGTCGCCGATCGCCTCGACGCGGGGGCGGGCACGTCGACGCACACCGGCCGGCCGTTCGACCGGCGCCGCTATGCCTATCTCGCGTTGGCGATCGCGGCGCTCGGTCGCGGCGCCGGGCAGATCACCCTGTCCGAACTCGCCGAGCACGTCGCGTCCGAGGCGAGCCGGGTGGACGGTGTCGAGCTCGACACCGAACGTGCCGCCGATCGCGATGCCTTCGTCGATGCCGTGACCTGGCTCGGCGTGCGCGGGGCGATCACCCTCGCCGACGGTGATGCGGGCAGGTGGGCGAGCGATCCCGACAGTGGTGAGGCGCTCTACGACGTCGACCGCGCGGTCGTGCATGCCCTGTTCCGGCCACCGCGGGCGTTGCAGCACCTCGAATCGGTGCGCGGTCTGCTCGGCAATGCCGGTGCCCCGCAATCGGATACGGCGGAGGTCCGGAGGCGAGTGCGACGCGCACTGGTGCAGCGTCCCGTGGTGTACGCCGACGATCTCGACGACGACGAAGCGCTGCAGTTGGCGTTGCCGCGCACCACCGACGAAGTAAAGTTGCTCACCGGCCTGGTGTGTGAGCGTCGCGCCGAAGGTGTTGCGCTGGTGGATACCTCGGGACGACTGTCAGATGTACGGTTTCCGAACACGGGGACGGTCGCGCAGGTCGCGCTGTTGCTGGCCGGGGAGATGTGCGATCGCGTCCTCGATCCCGACGCCCCTGCCCCACCCCGGATACCCGTACCTGCACAGACACAGGACGCTCTCCTCGCGGCCGTCGATTCCGCGATCCCGAGGTCGACGGTGTTCACCCCGCTCGCGGCGTCCGACACCCCGATCCCCGACGAGCTGGAGCAGGACGACGCCGCTCGTGCCCCGCTCGAGCATCCCTTGCTCGAGGATTCGTGGCTGGCGGGCACGGTCGGGCGTCTCGTCGACATCTACGGCCGGACCTTCGCCGCGCAGTGGCAGGCCGACCCCGCGGGACTGGCCGAGGCCGCGGTGGACATGCTCGACCGGCTGCGGCTGGTGGCCCGGGTACCCGGCGGGGTACTCGTCCTGCCCGCGATCGCCCGCTTCCGCGGCGTGACGGTCAGTGTGCGCGAACGTGATCCGGAAATCGACCTGTTCCCCGAGACCACCCCACCGACAGTCCCCGCACCCGATACGAACCCGACGGAGATCTCATGAGCAGCGCCCGATTCCGCCCCACGCGTGCCGGGATCATCAACCTGTGGGACTACCGCGACCAGGAGTTCTCGTTCGCCGACGGACGACTGGTGCTGCGCGGACCGAACGGGTCGGGCAAGACGAAGGCGCTCGAGGTGCTGTTCCCGTTCGTGCTCGACGGCCGGATCGAACCGCGACGTCTGAACCCGTTCGCCGGCGAGGAGCGCACCATGCGCTCGAACCTGCTGTACCGGGGGCAGGACAGCGCCCACTCGTACGTGTGGATGGAGTTCTGCCGCGGCCGCGCCGACGACCCGGAGGCCGTCACCATCGGCATCGGGATGCGCGCCACCCGCGGCAACGACAAGGTCACCCGCTGGCATTTCGTCGTCGACGGCCGTGTGGGAGTCGACTTCTCGCTGCTCGACGACGAGGACCGACCGCTCACCCGCAAACAACTGGTCGATCAGATCGGGGCCGACGCGATCGCCGATCGTCCCGTCGACTACCGGGCGGCGATCGACGCGCGCATGTTCGGTCTGGGCGCACAACGCTACGACCAGCTGATCAACCTGATCCTCACGCTGCGCCGCCCCCAGCTCGCCAAGAACCTCGACCCGAAGGGCCTGTCGCAGGCGCTGACCGACGGTCTTCGTCCCCTCGACGACGATCTCATCGTCGAGGCCGCCCGCTCGTTCTCCGCGATCGAGGAGGTCGAACGCACCCTCGAATCCCTCGCGGCCGCCGACGATGCGGCGCAGCAGTTCGTCAAGGTGTATTCGAAGTACATCCGGCAGCAGGCCCGTACCGCCGTCGACAAGGTCGCCACCCGTCTCGGGGTGGTGGACACCGCGGTGCGGTCGCTGCGTGAGGCGGCCGAGGCCCGCACCGAGGCCGCCACCGCACGCACGGCCTCGGAGGAACAGCTCCTGGTGGCCGAACGTGACCACGAACAGGCACGCACCACCCTCGAGGCACTGCACCGCTCCAGCGCCTACGAGGGCAAACAGCAACTCGACGACCTCGCCTCGGCGGTGAAGAACCTCGAGCGCACCACCGCCGCGCAGGCCGAGCAGGCGAACCGCGCCCAGGCCGTCGTGGCCGACCGGCTCCGCGACCACGACAGTGCCCGCGACGCGCTCGAGACGGCGACGGCGGCACGTCGTCGCGCCGAGGACGGGCTGAGTGCGGCGGCCGAGGACGCCGGCATCACATGGACCGGTCTCGACGGCATCGAACGGACCGAGCAGCTCAGCGCGGCGATCGACGCGCTCGCCGAGGAACGCGACGCCGACGTGCGCGTGGTGCGCAGCGCACTGTCCCAGCTCGACGGTGCCGCCGCTGCGCGGTCGCGGGCCGAGGCTGCCGCGGTGCGTGCTCGCGCGCAACGCGGCACCGCGTCGGCCGCGGTGGAGGCCGGCGAGACCATGGTCGACCTGTCCCGCAGCGAGGTCGCCGCCGAGCTGGGCCGGTGGTGGTCCGATCGCGCCGAGACCTTCGCGGCTGTGGGCCTGTCCACCCCGGTCTTCGAGGCGCTCGACACCGCCTTCGGCACCGTCGGTCAGGACGATGCCCCGTCCCCGGCGGCGGTGTTCGCCGAGCGCACCGCGCCCGTGCTCGACGACCTGCGGTTCCGGCGTCGCGTGTGCGGCGCGGAGATCGAATCGCTCGGCACCCGGATCGCCGAACTCGAGGCCGAACGCACCGCCGTCGCAGCCGAAAGTGACGACGCTCCCCCGACCTTCCCGGCCCGCACCGGCAACCGTGACGATCTCGTCGGCGCGCCGCTGTGGCAGCTCGTCCGCTTCCGCGACGACGCCTCGGCGCAGGACGCCGCCGGCATCGAAGCGGCCCTGCAGGGCGCGAACCTGCTCGACGGGTGGATCACCGACGGCGTCGGCGACCTGCCGGACATCGAGTCGGAGCAATTGTTGGTGCCGCTGGCACCCGGGCACCGGCCGAGCGGTCCCACGCTCGCCGATGTACTCGTTCCCGAAACCGACACGGCCGTCCCGGAGGAACGGGTCGCCGCGGTGCTGTCGTCGATCGCATGGGCCACCGATCCCGGCCCGGACGCGCGGGTGTCGGTCGATGCGCACGGTAGGTTCCGGCAGGGAGTGCAGCTCGGTCGCCACGTCAAGGAGCAGGCCGAGTTCATCGGAGCCACCGCCCGCGCCCGGCGGCGGCAGCGTCGCATCGTCGAACTCGAGACCACCATCGCCGAGTGCCGAGCCGACGTGGCGTCGCTGCGCGAGCAGGATCGCGAGATCGGCGACCGGCTCACCGCACTCGACGAGGCCGTGAAGTCGTTGCCGCGCACCGGATCCGTGCTCGCCGCGCTACGCAAGGTCACCGAATGCGCCGGCGCGCTGCGGACCGCATCCGAATCCGCATCCGCCGCCGACCGCGATCTGGACCAAGCGATCGCCGCGGTCGCCACCAAAGAACAGCACCTGCGGTCGACGGCCGGCCGACACCGGGCACCGCTCACCGCGACGGAACTCGACAGTCTCGATGCGGCCGTGCGGCACTTCCGTTCGCAGGGCCAGGCCTTGCAGCGCGCGCTGCGCGAGCAGGTCACCTGCGGTGATCGCCTCCGCGACAACGACGTTCGCCTCGACGAGGCGCGGGTCTCCGCCGAGAATGCGGCCGAACTCGCGGCGGAGAACGCCGAGACGCTGGCCAACGAGCAGCAGAAGCTCGAGACGCTACGCGAGTCGATCGGGGCGAGCGCCGACCGAATCGATGCCCAGCTCGACGAGGCCCGGCGCCGAATCGAGGCGGCGAAGACCGCCGAGCGGACCGCACGTAAGGCCCACGAGTCGGCGCTCGAGCGGATCGGCAAGGCCGAGGCTGCCCACACGGGCGCCGAGCAGACACTGCGGTCGGCGCTCACCGAGGCCCGCGCCGACGCCGATGCTCTGGCTCCCTTCGCCCGCCGCGACCTGCTGACCCTGCTAGGCGTGGAGAGCGAGCACATGTGGCCGTCCAGCGCCGCCGCGTGGCTCGACGCCGATCAGCTGACCTATCGGATCCGGCAGTCCCCCGACGACACCGTCGACGTGCTGCCCACCGAGGTTGTCGCGTTGTTCCGGGCACTCGACGCCGCCACCGACTCGGTCACGGCCTCCGAGTCGACCCGCAAGTCCACCGCGTCTGCACTGACCTCCGCGCTGCAGGAGTTCGACGCCGAACTCGCCCGGGGTCGCGACTACCGCCTGCATTGGGACGCTGCCGACGGCATCACCGTCGTGCAGGTACAGGACGAACAGGGGTACACGTCCGTCGCGGCGTTCGCGCAGCGCATCGCGCGGGCGCGGCAGGAACAGGAGACCCTGCTCACCGACTCCGAACGGCGCATCCTCGAAGACGCGCTCCTCACCGGTCTCGCGCAGCAGATCCACGAGCGCACCGTCGACGCCCGCGACCTCATCGCCCGGATGGGTGCCGAGATGCGGCAACGGCACATGTCCTCGGGCAACACCATCGGGGTGCACTGGGTGCTCGCCGACCATCTCGACGAACCGGCCCGGGCGGTGTGCAAGCTCCTCGACCGTGACGCGTCGATGCTGGCTCCGGAGGATCTGGCGGGGATCCGCGCGCATTTCGCCGCGCGGATCCGCGCGGAGCGGGCCGCGCATCCGGAACGGTCGTACCCGGAGATCCTCGCCGCGACGCTGGATTACCGCCGGTGGCGGGTGTTCTCGTTCAGCCTCGTCGGCGCGGACGGCAGCGAGGACCGCCTCACACCGGCCCGGCACTCGGCGTTGTCCGGTGGCGAACAGTCCGTCTCCCTGCACCTGCCGTTGTTCGCCGCGGCGCACGTGATGCTCGATTCCGCCGACCCGCATGCGCCGCGCCTGCTCGCCCTCGACGAGGCCTTCGCCGGTGTGGATGACACCGGCCGCAGCGAATTGCTCGGCCTGTCCGTGCAATTCGACCTCGACCTGTTCATGACCGGTTTCGACCTGTGGATCACTTATGCCGGTGTGCCTGGCTGTGCGCACTACGACCTGTCGCATTCGGTGGCCGAGCACACCGTCGCCACCACGCTGCTGGTGTGGTCCGGTGGCGAACTGCTCGCCGAGCACGACGGGTCGGATCTGGAGAGCGCGCTCGGATCCCCGCGCACCCGACGGATCACACGCCCGGTGGAAGGAGCCCTCGAGTTCGCATGATCATGACGACGGTCACTACGGCGTGTTCCTCCTCGATCGAGGCTCTCACCTGCGCCGCGGACCTACGATCCGGAAGATGACGAGGCTTCGGGTATCCAGACTCATCGTCGGCGCCGCGACCGTGGTCGGGCTGCTGCTGGGCACGAGTCCCGCGGCAGCGGCACCGGCACCGGCACCGGGCGCGCGGGTGACCGCGTCGCCGGACGGTTTCGCGCTCGACGGTCGGGCCTGGTGGCCCACCGGGTTCAACGCCTACCAGCTCGCCACCGACTGGTCGGTGAACTGGGGATGCGGAGCGATGGTGAACCTCGACGCCTATTTCGGTACGTTGCCCCCGAATTCGCTCACCCGCTTCGATCTCTTCCAGGCGCTCGCCGTCAACCGGTTCACCGGGCAACTCGACTTCGGACCGATGGACGCGGTCTTCGCCGCGGCCGAAGCGCATGATCAGATGCTGCTGCCGGTCCTGGCACCACAGGACGGCGCATGCGAGGACGAGGTCTTCAAGGGACGGCAATGGTACGTCGACGGGTGGACCGAATTCACCCCGGGACACGAAAAGGTGGTGATGAGCTACCGGGACTGGATGCACACCGCCGTCGCCCGCTACCGGAACTCACCATCCCTCGCAGCATGGGAACTGGTCGGCGAACCGGAGACGAGTTCATGCACCGACCCCGCGTGCCACTGGTGGACCCGGTCGTGCGAGCCCGGCGCCGCGCAGGTGCTGCGCGACTTCTTCGACACGGCCGGAGCCGAACTGCGCGCCGTCGACCCACGCACCCTGATCACCGCGGGTTACACCGGGGGCGGTCAGTGCGGCACCCAAGGTGACGAGTACCAGTTCGTCAGCGCCTCCCCCTATGTCGATGCCGTGCAGTACCACGACTACGGCGCCGACGGCGTGCCGTTGCCCGGCGATCAGTGGAACGGTCTCGCCCGGCGGGTCGCGCAAGCCGCAGCCGTCGGAAAGCCGTTGCTCGTGGCCGAGATCGGTGAGCTCGCCGGGTCCTGCGGGTCGCTCGGTGACCGCGCCGACCACATCACCACAAAGATCGAGGGCCAACGCGCCGCCGGCACCGCAGGTGCACTGCTGTGGGCGTTCGTGCCCGACCCGCGGGAAGCCGACTGTACCTACGACATCGGATTCGACGACCCGTTGTGGGATGTGGTCGAGGACCTCGGATCCCTCGAACCCTCCACCCTGCCGAACGCGCAGTTCTCTCCGTAAGAACAGTCCTCACGCATCGACGGTCAATCGACGCTCGCGCCCAGAACGATTGCATGGTCCCCGATCTTGTCCGTCTCGTCATCTCCGTCGTCCGGTCGACTGTCGCACTCCGTGCCTGTACACGAAGTCTGTGGTGGCGATCGTCGAGGGTCGCGAGTAGCGCACTACTCGATTCGGAATCCGGTTGACCGGCCGCGGCGGCACTGCTTCGATCGGTGCCATGAGCGACCGCACGCGCCTGACCCGCAAACCCGAACGCGGCACCGACGATCCGGCGGTGCTGCACCGGCTTCTCGACGAGGCCCGCATCGCGCACGTGGGTTTCGTCCGCGAAGGATCGCCTGTGGTGCTGCCGATGGCGGTGGGCCGCGACGGGGACAGGTTACTGCTGCACGGCTCGACCGGCGCCGGCATGTTTCTCGCCGCGCGGTCCGGGATCGAGGTGTCGGTCGCGGTGACGCATCTCGACGGGCTCGTCTTCGCCCGGTCGGCCTTCGACCACAGCATGAACTACCGCAGTGCGGTGTTGTTCGGTGTGGCCACACCGGTCGCGCCGGGCGAGAAGGAACACGCATTGAAGGTGGTGACGGAGCATCTGATTCCCGGTCGGTGGGACGAGGTCCGGTCGCCGACACCGAAAGAACTGGCCGCCACCACGGTCCTGGAAGTGCCGCTCACCGAGGTGAGCGTAAAGGTCCGGGCGGCCGGACCGGGAGAGGACGCCGGGGACGGTGAAGACCACTCCGTGTGGGCGGGAGTGGTGCCGTTGCGGACCGTCGCCGACGATCCGATCCCGTCACCGATCACCGGGTCCTCGACCGCGTTGCCACGCTCCGTGCGCGCATTTCTGTGACATCGAACGGGCTGTCCGTTGTGACATCGAAGGGGCTTTCCGTCGTGTCCGCCCCCGAATCCGACATCGGTGATGAAAGGATGCCCGCGTCGAAGGAACAGATCGGAGTCGCCGCGAGTGCCATCAACGTCCGTGTCCGTGAAAGCCGCACGCAAGCGGCTCGGTGAGCTGGTCCGGGAGGTCAACGACGAGACCGTCGCCGTCGAGATCGTCGGCAAACGCGGCACGGGCGTCCTGATCTCCAAGGACCGCTATGCGGCGCTGCAGGAGGCAACCTTCCTGCTCCGCTCCCCCGAACTAATGGACAGCCTGCGCCGGGAGATGCAACGTTCGCTCGAGGCCGCCGCGTCGACGGGCCGGCGGCAGCCGCCGGCTGCTCGCCGGCGCGCGAAGAACAAGAAGAGGCGCAAGAAACGGCGTCGCGCCCGTTGACCGTCTCCATCCCGTACATCTGCACACCGCCGCCGAGCACTGCGGCCGGGCGGTGCAGATGCCGGAAGTCTCGCCGCGAGGCGGTGAAAGCGGTCGTCCAGCTCGCCGATCCCGCGGCCGCCTCCGACGCGAACTCGCCACCTGCAAGTACCCGACCGGAGTCGAGTTCGTGCGTAACCGGCCGCGCGATCCGACGCGCACCCGACTGGTCCAGAATTGACCGAGACCGGTGTTGTTCGCGAAATCCGTTGGGAACCCGCGAACAACACCGGTCTCGATTCGTCAGTATCGGGCGGTCAGGTGCCGCAGAAGGTCCGGAAGGACTCGGCGAACGAACGCGGTGCGGGCGAGACATATTCGTTCCACTCGCC
Organism: Rhodococcus sp. GQ147; assembly: GCF_059759155.1. NCBI lineage: Bacteria > Bacillati > Actinomycetota > Actinomycetes > Mycobacteriales > Nocardiaceae > Rhodococcus > Rhodococcus sp. GQ147. Next base: position 9,381 of record NZ_JCAXDU010000033.1, on the reverse strand, counting down.
ACGCGCCTCGAAGGGATGTGTGACGACGTCGAGCAGCCTCGCGAACGGCTCGAGGTCGCCGCCGGTCGCCGCCTTCAGCGCGGCGTCGACCTGATGATTGCGCGGGATGTACAGCGGGTTGACGCGGTCCATCGCCTCCGCCCTCTCCCCCGCTGCCCGGTCGTCCCGCTCGGCCGCGGCGTGCCAGCGTTCGAGCCACGGCGCCGAGCGCTCACGCGGCACGAGTCCGTCGAGGGGTGCCGGATTGCCGCGCAGTTCGTCGGCGAGGGCACGGAAGGTCACCGTCCAGTCGGCGCGGTGCTCTTCCAGCAGCGTCAACAGATCGTCGACCAGTTCCTGATCGAGAGAGTCTTCTGGAAGACCGAGTTTGACGGCCAGACCGGACCGGTAGTGCCGCTCGTAGCGGGTGTCGAAACTGTCCAGAACAGCGGTGACCGCGGCGATCGCCGCATCCGGAGTCGAATCCACGAGTCTGAGCAGGGTTTCGGCGAAACGCGCCAGATTCCACTTCAGGACGGCGGGCTGGTTGCCGAACGCATAGCGCCCGCTGTGGTCGATGGAACTGAACACCGCCGCCGGATCGAAGGCGTCGACGAAGGCGCACGGACCATAGTCGATGGTCTGCCCCGAGATGGTGGTGTTGTCGGTGTTCATCACCCCGTGGACGAAACCGACGAGCATCCACTGCGCCACCAGCGACGCCTGCGCTTCGACCACGGCGGTGAACAGTCCCAGGTAGCGGTTGTTCTCGCCGGTCTCCGGCAAGTCGAGCAGATCCGGATAGTGCCGGCCGATCGCGTGGTCGGCGAGTGCACGCACGACCTCGCCCTGCCGCGCCGCGAACTCGAAGGTCCCCACCCGCAGGTGGCTGGCCGCGACACGGGCCAGCACCGCGCCGGGCTCGGCGCCCTCGCGGTGGACCGGCCGACCGGTCGCCACGACCGACAAGGAACGGGTGGTCGGAATGCCGAGGGCGTGCATGGCCTCGCTCACCAGATACTCGCGCAGCATCGGCCCGACGACCGCGAAGCCGTCCCCACCCCGGGAGAAGGGCGTGGGACCCGAACCCTTGAGATGCAGATCGACGCGGCCACCGTCCGCGTCGACGAGTTCACCGAGCAACAACGCCCGACCGTCGCCGAGCAGCGGAGCGTATCCGCCGAACTGGTGCCCGGCATAGGCCATCGCGACCGGCTTGGCACCCGCCGGCACCTCCGCGCCGGTCAGGACGGCAACCCCGTCGGCGCTGCGCAGCGACGCCACGTCCAGTCCCAGCGACACCGCGAGGTTCTCGTTGAGCGCGAGCAGTTCCGGGTCGGGGGCCTCGGCGCCCTGCCACGGCACCGATAATCCGCTCAATTCGTCGGCGAAGGAACTGCCGAGACCGGATATCGTGGTGTTCGTGCCGACGGGGAAATCCGGAATCGCAGTCATCCTTCGAGGGTAACCGTGTGACACCGACGCACGCTGCGGGCGAGGGAAACGCCGGTGGACCCCGGTCACCGGCGGCGCATCATTCCGCCCCGGACCGGGTATCCGCCCCCGTGCACACCGACCCGGACGATCCTCGCCGTCCCACCCGGCGGATCCAGGTCCGCGACGTCGCCGAGCACCTCCGCGATGTCCTGCGATCCGGACCGCAGTGCGGACACGACCGCGTGATCACCGGCATCAGCGACGATTCCCGGACGGTGCGGCCCGGTGATCTGTACGTCGCGCTGCCCGGACACCACGCCCACGGCCTGGACTTCGAAGCCGAAGCCGCCACCCATGGCGCGGTCGCGGTGCTCAGCGACCGGCCGTCACGCCTTCTACCCACGTTCGTCGTCGATCGACCGCGCGACGTGGTCGGCCCGTTGGCGTCGTGGATCCTCGGGCACCCCTCTCACGACTTGCAGGTCCACGGCATCACCGGCACCAACGGCAAGACGAGCGCGACCTATCTCCTCGACACCGCACTCGCGGCCACCGGCGTGGTGACCGGCATGATCGGCGGGGTCGTCGTGCGCGGTCCGGCCGGCACACGACCCGCGACCCGCACCACCCCCGAGGCCGCGGTCGTGCACCGCACCCTGGCCGAATTCCGTGACCAGGGCGTGCAGGCGGTGACGCTCGAGGTGTCCTCGCACGGCATCAGTCAGGGCCGCGTCGACGGCGTGCGGTTCCGTACCGTCGCCTTCACCAATCTCGGGCCCGACCACCTCGACTTCCACCACACGATGGAGCAGTACTTCGCCGCCAAGGCGGCACTGTTCACCGCCGACCGCACGCAGACGGCCGTGGTGAACATCGACGACGAGTACGGGCGACGTCTGGCGGCCTCCGTCGACGTGCCGCTGTGGACGCACTCGACCTGCGATGCCCGCGCCGACGTGTACGCGGACTCGATCCGGTGCGATCTCCACGGCACCTGCTTCACCGTGCACACGCCGGCCGGGAGTGCGCCGGTGCGACTGTCGCTGCTCGGACCACACCAGGTGGCCAATGCGCTGACGGCGCTCACCTCGGTGGCCGCCGTCGACGGCGACGTCCTGCAGGCCGCAGCGGGTCTGGAGACCCTCGCGGGTGTGCCCGGCCGGCTCGAACGCGTCGACGCCGGTGAAGGTGTTCTCGCGCTCGTGGACTACATGCACAACACGTCCGGGCAACGCGAACTGTTACCCTTCCTCCGGTCGCTCGCCCCCGAGCGGCGACTGGTCCTCGTGATCAGCGCGACCGGAGAACGCGATCCCGGCAAGCGATTTCCGCTCGGGCACACCGCCGCGACCTACGCCGACGTGGTGGTCGTGACCGACGACAGTCCCCTCTCGGAGGACCCGCGTGTGCTCAGGGATGCGGTCGCCGAAGGGGCCTTCGCAGCGCGCAGCGCCCGCGTCGTCGTCGAGGCCGACCGACGTCGCGCGTTCGATATCGCCGTCGCCCACACCGGCCCTGGAGACGTCGTCGTCGTGGCCGGACGCGGATGCGAGCCACGCCTGGTCTCCGGGGACACGGTGCAGGTGTTCGACGACCGGGACGAACTGCGGCGCGCACTGCACCGCACGCACCGGAGGTCCACCTCGCGCGTGCCCCGCTGCTGAGGACTGCCGGGTTCCTAGGCCTGCAGGCCAGGTTGCCCGGACAGGATCGTGAACGACGCCTTCGTCGACACCGGCGCGTCCGGTTCGGTGACCGTGTCGAGCACCCGGAAGTCGGCGTGCACGGCGTCCGGGGTGATCGTGGTACGCACGTAACCGCGCCGGTCGTTGTGGAACTTCAGGTGCGGGTTCGCCGGCATGTGGTCGACCTGCGTCGCGCCGGTTCCGTTGCCGTTCGACGTGATCGACGTGCACACCAGTTCCGAACCCAATACCGGCGCGTCGGGATCGGTGAAGTCGACCTTGATGTCGTTGGCCCAGTGCCGGTGCACGTCGCCGGTGAGCACGACGGCGTTGCGTACCGGCGAATCCACCCAGCCCTGGGTGATCCGACGACGTGACGCCGCGTACCCGTCCCAGCCGTCCATACTCACCTCGTCGCCCTCAGGGCTCGGGTCCTTGTCCTGTTCGGCGAAGAACACCTGCTGACCGAGGAAGTCCCACTGCGCGGTGGAGGTGCGGAAACCGTCGAGCAGCCACTGTTCCTGTTCGGTTCCGGTGAGTGTTCGTGCCTCGTCGTGACGTTCGGCGACGTTCTTCTTCCACCCGTCGCCGGCGGCCTGGTCGTCGCGGTACTGACGGGTGTCGAGCATGTGGAAGTTGGCGAGAGTGCCCCACCGGATCCGCCGGAAGATCTTCATGTCGTGCCCCCGCGGTGTCGACGAGGGTCGCAGCGGCATGTTCTCGTAGTAGGCCTGGAAGGCGGCGGCGCGGCGGGCGAGGAAGTTCTCGGTGGTCTCGTTGCTCTGAGCGGCATCGGTGTTCTCTGGAATCGTTCCGGCCCAGTTGTTGTCGACCTCGTGGTCGTCCCACACCACCAGCCACGGCGCGATCGCGTGCACGTCCTGCAGATCGGTGTCGGCCTTGTACTGGGCGTGACGTTGCCGGTAGTTCGCCAGGGTGACGGTCTCGGGTCCGTCGAGCGAGCGGACGAGACCGGTGTCGCTGGTGTAACCGCCGCCGGTGTACTCGTACAGGTAATCCCCCAGGTGCAGAACGAGATCCGGGTTGTCCTCCGCCATGCGCCGGTAGGCGGTGAACCAGCCGTGTTCGTACTGCGCGCAGCTCGCGAACGCCATCGTCAGAGCCGCCGCGGTCTCGGTGGCCGACGGTGTCGTCAGCGCCCGCCCCACCGCACTCATGTCGTCGCCCGTACGGAACCGGTAGAAGTACTCCCGGCCCGGACGCAGCCCGACCAGTTCGACATGCACGGAGTGGGCGCTGTCGGGGACGGCTCGTTCCTCACCGCGTGCGACGACACGGGTCATCTTCTCGTCCTCCGCGACCTCCCACTGCACGGTGACGGGACGGTTCGGCATGCCGCCGAGTCCTTCCTCGGCGAGCGGGTCGAGCGCGAGGCGGGTCCAGATCACGAATCCGTCCGGCACCGGGTCGCCCGAGGCAACACCCAGCAGGAAGGGGTCGCCCTTCACTCCCGGCGCGTCGGCGCGCGCGTATCCGGTGACACCGACGGAGGTGGCTGCGGTGACGACAGTGATTCCGAGTCCGGCCGAAAGGAACGATCTACGTGACAAAGGCATGGCCACGGAAGGTAGTGGCCGAATCTCCTTCGCACGGACTACGTTACCGAACGTAGGAAGAACACTCGGAAACATTTGGGGATACGCCGACAGGGGTCGGCAGCACCGCATCGAGGTCTACGATGAGGAGGGGCCTCGAACGGAGGAGACTGTCATGGTTTTTCCCGCACTCACCCACGTCGCCGTCACCGTCTCGGATCTGGCTGCAAGCACGGCCTGGTACTCGAACCTCTTCGACGCCATACCCGTCCTCGACGAGGACGACGAATCGGGCACCTTCCACCACGCGGTCTTCGCACTCGACGGCGGCACCCTGTTCGGCCTGCACACCCACCCCGATGCGCCGGCGCAGACGTCCTTCGACGAACGGAACACCGGGCTCGACCACATCGCGTTCGGTTGCACCGCCGACGAGCTCGACAAGTGGCGCGACCGGCTCGACAGTCTGGGTATCCCACACGGGGACATCAAGAACGCCTCGTACGGTTCCGGGTTGTCCTTCCGCGATCCCGACAACATCGCGCTCGAATTCTTCGCGCCGCCGAGCTGATCGCCCTCGCCCCCAGCGACGATCCGCCGCGCCCGGATGCTCTCTAGCGCAACCTCCGCCGCGGACGATAGCTCAGTCGCGGACGATAGATCGACGTTGCCCATTGAATGGCGTCCTCGAGTTGCCGCTCGCTCATCTCGAACACTTCGTCGACCTCCGGCTCCACCGGCTCGCAGGGGCAGTAACCGTTTGCAGGTCCGGCATAGGTGGACAGGACGGCACCACCTTCCACGACGAACACCCCGGGGTAGATCTCGCACGCGAAACGCCGGTTCGCCAGGACCCGATGGGTGACCTTGACTTCGTACACCTTCGTTACCTCCTCGGAAGCCCGAGTGTTCGGACCGGGTAATTTGCAAACCTGCAGAACTCCGCAGCGAACCGATCGAGTCGAATACTCGCGGTCGTCCAGCGATTGCTCGAATTCACGCCTGACGGCACGATGCTTCGCTCTGCCTCGACGGGAGTTCCGCGAACGAGGCCAGAGCAGCAGCGGCAAGTTGCCGACAATGCGACGGCTTGTACGCCGACTGACGTTTACGCATCAAGTCGAGGTTGAACTTCGCAGCCGCAGCGCGGACGTGCTTCGATTTCAGAGCTGAACGCACGAAGCGGATGTCATCGACAATCAAGCACTGCTCGAATCCTCCGCCGGACTTGTGGGTCCCCTCGTCGAACATCACTCCCCGAGCGGCGAGCAACACCCGGCCCCACCTACTGACCGGGAGATAGCGACTATCCACGAAGAACACGGCGGCTATGTCGTCCGACTCGTCGGAGACCGCAATGTAGAACGTCTCCAGGGCAGCCATGGAGATGCAGAAGATTCGCCTGCGGTTGGAACTCGGGAAACAACTCACCGTCCAGAATGTCGCCTCGGTACGGCACGGATACGGCACGCAGCGGGAAGGTACAGTCCAAGCGCCGCGACGATCTGGTCGTATCGAGGGTGTTCCTGGAGCCGTCGGAAGTCGCCGGCGTGATCCTTGATACGTTCGAGGCCCTCGCGTTCGTGGTCGAACGGGGAAGGGCTGATTTCGACCCACCGGTCACTGCGCACCGGGTTCCCCCTCTTCATTCCGATCGTTCACGTCCGTCACAACGTACCCGGACACACAGTAGGGATCAGCGGCTATCCGGATCAGGACAAGGACTGTCGGACGCCCCAAGCACCAGGAGCATTCGAAGCTGGAGAAGTCAGACGGATTCGGCAAGCAAAGACTCGTCACCGACACGGAACAGCGACTTCTTCAAGCGTGGACTCGGACGATTCGACTCGAGCCAGCGCTTGATCGCCATCTTCTGATCCGACTTCGACAATCGACTCAGACCGAGGTTGTTGATCAACTGGCCGACGGCCCGCGGCTCCGAACGCTGAGTCTCAGGCGGATGAAAGCCTCTGTCGTCCCACCGACGACACCGAAGTCCGACATCAGATCACCTCCGCTTCCAGAACCGGCAGGACAACGCCAGAGCAGTCGGAATGACTGATCCGGCCCACGCGATGGGAGCGACCTGGGCCGAGTAGTGGCTCGCATCGGTACCGGAGGATCCGCTGAATCCGCTCGTAGAGTCGATCTGATCGCTGACACCGCTTCGACGCAGCGCGCTGCGCCTGGGTAAATTCCGCGGGCGCAACACTCCGACAACCACGCGGCCTCGATGGCATTCCCACCCGAGAGCACCAGCGAGCGCCCCACGTCCCCTCCCTCATGGCTTCGTTCCGGTGCCCTTCAGATCGCAGATGTGCCGATCTGCACCACACGCGCCCATTCCGGCGGCCTGTCCGGAACGAAGTCGGGGTTCGATTCGCTGCGGGTCGCAATGCGGGGGAACAGACCGACGATCGTCCGGCACCCCGGACGGCTGCTGGGCCAGGGGGTTTCCCCGTCGGTGAGCACCACCATTACATCCGGCCGGGGCCGAAGACGCAGCATCCGGGCGAATCCGGCGCGCAGATCCGTGCCACCGCCTCCGACCAGCGGAATGTCCTCGGCCTGACACAGCGGGTGCACGATCCGCGCGGCCGCGTCACAGGACAGCACCGTGACCAGGTCACGACGCCCTCCCACGGCCCGCGCGATAACGGCGACCTCGAGCAGTGCACTGCCCAGATCCGCGTCGCTCACCGAGCCGGAGGTGTCGACGATGACACCGACCCGCGGCGGGGTTCGCCGCAGGCTCGGCAGCACCGCTCCGGGCACGGCAGCAGAGCGCCGCGCCGGCCGGCGGTAGGTGTAGTCGTCACCGGCGCCGGACGCGGAGGTGGCCGAGCGGATCGCCGCCCCCAACAGAGTTCGCCACGGCTGCGTCGGGTGCAGAGCTTCCTCCGCCCACCGCTGCCACCCGCGGGGTGCACTGCCCGGCTGCCCGATGATGCTGTGCGCCACCCGGAAGCGCACAGCGTCCCGTTGCTCGTCGCTGAGCGCGTTCGCCCCCTCCGGGCCCCACTCCCACTCACGGCTCAGGCCGTCGGCACCGCTGCCGCAGTCGAGCCAGGCCAGCCTGTCGGTGCACGGACCGAGGCCGAACTGCTGCAGATAGTCCTCCATGAGCTGACCGGCGGGCAACTGCAGGGTCGACCGCAGAACGGCGTCGTCGGGTAGGGGCAATCCGTCACCGAACGCATCGTCGTTGATCTCCGCGTCGGCCGCGATGTTCATGCGTAGTCGATCGGCGCGACCGTCCAGGTCGTGCGCGCGGGCGTAGCGGTCGCTGCGGCCGTGGTGATCGCGCAGCAGATGCGAGACCTGGTGAACGAGGATCGACGCCAGCTCCTCCACCGGTCGCCGAGCGACGAAACCGGGCGAGATGTAGCAGCGCCAGTGCCGGTCCACACCGATGGTCGGTACGCGCGGCGACGCGACGATGTGCAGCGCGTACAAGGCGGTCGCGAGATAGGGTCGGGCGCGAACGGCATGCAACCGTGCGGCGTAGATCTTGTCCGCGTCGAATGCCGACGACGTCATCGGCCGGCCTGCGCGACGGCGTCCGCCGACCGAGCGACCGAGACGACACCGGCGAGCTCGTCGATCGATGCCGGCACCTCCCAGTCGTCGCGGCGCAGGGTGGCCAGTGTGACGGCCGGCACGACCACGAGATCGGGTGGCCCGGATTCCACCGCGGTGGCCAGGAGGGTCCACGCCGCGTCCCAGCGCCACTTCTCCGGCCGTCGGCGGACCGCGGCGACCACCGCGTCGAGCACGGCCTGGCGCAGATCACCGCGCTCGGGCAGGTCGGCAGCCGCCGGATCGGCGAGCAGCGCCTCCGGATCCGGCAGGTCCATACGTTCGATGGCTGCGAGCAGCTCGAACCCGGGTCCGTCGCCGACACTGCCCCGGACCAGCAACGACAGCACGTCCTTCGACGACGAGGTGGCGGTCGCGAACGCGATCAGCCGCACGGTCATGTCCCAGCTCCGCGGCGACGGCCAGGCACTGCCACGGCGGCTCTGGCTGCTGGGGAGTTGATGCACGAGGGCGGGCCGGGCGGTGAGAAGCTCACAGACCGCGCTGCGGGCGAACGTCACCGCGCCGGGAGAATTTCTCCGGATCGAGACGCGGCAGCGTCGCCCGTGGCCAGGTCCCGCCGAGACCCCGCACGACCACGTCGTGGTCGTAGGTCCAGTGCAGGTGCACGAAGCGGTTCGCCAACGGCGGACTCAGTTCCCAGCCGTCCGCTGCCGAGGACGGCGGGTTGGCGGCAGCCACGATACGGACACCGGGTGGGAGTTGCAGTGCCCCGATTCGTCTTTCGAGGACGAGACGGAGCAGCGCCGCCTGCACGGCGGGCGGAGCCGTCGACAGTTCGTCCAGGAACAGCAGTCCCCGCCCGGCCTGCACGAGCCGGACGGCCCAGTCCGGCGGTGCCATCGGGACGCCGCGGGTTGCGGGATCGTCTCCGAGCACGGGCAGACCCGAGAAATCCGACGGCTCGTGCACACTCGCGATGACAGTGGTCAGTGGCAGGTCGACGGCCTCGGCGTGCTGGCTCAGGACGGCGGTCTTACCGATTCCCGGTTCACCCCACAGCAGTACCGGTAGATCCGCGGTGACCGCCACCATCAGGGCCTCGAGTCGGTCGTCGGGTCGAGGCTCGGTGGTCACCGCGTCGAGCATCGCCGACAACGTTGCGGCGCTGTCGAGTTCGTTGC
>NZ_JCAXDU010000032.1:0-33160 GCF_059759155.1 Rhodococcus sp. GQ147 | reverse complement strand
GGTGGGCGAGTGTGCTTGTTCCAACTCTTCCTCCGGCGATGTGCACAATGCGAGCTGTCGACACGAGCCCGATTTAGAAGAGGATGCTCTGCTGGTCGCCGGGACGGTCACCTTCCCCGTTCCGCCGATCGCGGACTCGCGATCCCACAACAAGGTCTTGGTGACCTTGCCGACCTGCGAGATCAGCGCCCACATTCCCGACAGGATGTCCCCGCCCTGCCGCGACGGGATCATCGTGGCGGTGATGAACCTCGAGTACGCCAGCGTCATCACCAGCACCGGTGGCACCCGTTCCTGACCCGGGTGCCACCGGGATCCTCGTCTCCGGAAACCCTCCCCAAGCACTGCGTGCAGGGTGGTGCCCCCAGATCGCACTGGGGTGAGCCGGCCCGGCTCGTAGGACACCCGATCCACCGGATCGACCCCGACATATTCCGGCCGAATGACGCGGATCCAGTCTTTGAGGGTGGTCATCGAATGCTCCCACCTGATCCGTTCGGCGATCACCGTCGCCGGCATTCGCGGGAACTCCGCCAGCAGCTGCCGCACCTGCGGTTCGACCGCGTCCGCCAGTGACCCCCGCGGTTTTCGTTTACGCGTCGGTGGCCCGTCGGCTCGCAGCGCCGCCCGCACCGTATTGCGGGCGATCCCCATCCGCCGAGCGATCTCCTTGATCGGCAACCCCTCGCTGCGATGCAGTCGACGGATCTCTGCCCAATCCTCCACTGATCTCACCCCTCCAGCATCGGAGAGGGATCAGTTCCAATCCGTCGCTATGGGGTCATTCTCAGGCCGTCGTCGACAATCGTGTGCCGATCGCTGTTCCAGCGATTTACCGAATCCTGCACTTATGTTGTGTCCTTAGATCCGCCGGGCTACAGATGCCCGCGCTTCCAGTCGGATAGTTCGCGAGAGTGATTCCTGATGATCTTCTCTGCGATCGAAGCGAACGCCTCTTCGAGGGTGGCCTCATCGTCCTGGTATCCCGTGCCCCGGACCACAAATCGCGGCTGCTGATCACCATGCTGCCATTCCACCGCGAACTTGAACGCATCGATGCTCTCGTCATGCAGCAACCCGTGCTCATCTGGCGTGTAAACGTTCCTTACGCGAGGTGAGCTGCCATACGAAGGTGGGCTCCAGAACGACCCGTCCGGAAGTAGGAGATCCACAGCGAGGCCGTTACCCAGACCACTTCGCTGGTACCGCACCACATAACCTGCCGGTGACATCTTCTTGAGCCTGAACAGGCCGTCAGATGCTCCCACAACTACGCGTAGGGGGGTGATGCCCTTCTTCCCCAGGTAAGAGCGTAGGGAGGCAAAGAGGTTCTCGAAAGCCATGCGACCTGCACGTGCAGCCTGCCGCTCGAGTTCTTCTCGACTGGCTTGAGAGGTCGCCAGCGAGTCGCGGGCCTGTTGACGACGCTGAAGTGCTTCCTCGAAGTCCATCGCGGGATCCTATTAGGTGGCTGGTGTTCGCAATGTCATCCGAACGGGTGATTAATCGGATCGATCAGAACAGTGTTCCTTGCCAGTCCCCGGGGTTGGTTTTCGCGTGGAACAACGCGTCCTCGTCGTAGCCGTTGCGCTGATGAGGCTCAGCGAAGGTGCTCACTTGTGCTCGTCGAAAGTGCCCACTCGCGGGCGGGTTCACTGTAGCGGTTGTCGGGTGCCGGTGGTGGCTTGACGGAGCTTTTCCGACCGGGCGTGGTGGTCACGCAGCCGGTAGGAATCCCCGTCGAGGTTGAGTACCACCGACCGATGCAGGAGCCGGTCGAGCATCGCGGCGGCGACGGTCGTATCGCCGAGGACCTCACCCCACTCTCCGACACCCCGGTTGGTGGTGATGATGATCGAGGTCTTCAGATAGCGTTGCGCGACAACCTGAAACAACGCGGATGCGGCCTCGCCGGGCAGGGGTAGATAGCCGAGTTCGTCGATCACCAGCAGCGTCGGGCCGGCGTAGAACCGCATCGTCGTCGCCCACCGGCCTTCGATCGCAGCGCGGTGACAGCGGGCGGCCAGATCGGCGGCGGTGGTGAAGTAGGTGCGATAGCCGGCATGCGCGGCTGCTCGCGCCAAACCCACCGACAGGTGGGTCTTTCCGACCCCCGGTGGGCCGATGAGCAGGACGTTCGTCGCGGTTTCGAGGAACCGGCAGGTACCCAGTTCGGTGATCAGTGCCCGGTCGAGTCCGGGGGCGGCGTCGTAGTCGAAGTCCTCGAGACAGGCCGGGGTGGGCAGGCACGCGAACCGCAACCGCCCGGCGAGGCGGCGGGCTTCGGTGGCCTCGACCTCGATCGACAGCAGCTGTTCGAGGGCCGCGGTCATCGACAGTCCGTCCTTCTGGGCTCGGTCGAGCACCGACGGCAGCGCTTCGGCGGCATCGTGCAGCTTCAAGGTCGCCAGGTGACCGCGTAGCCGCTGATAGAGACTCGCCGTGTTGGTGGGCGTGGTGGCGTCGGGGGTGCTCATGCCAGAGTGTTCCTTCCGCGGGCGGCGCGCTCGTAGGCGGCCAGGTCGACAACCGTCGATCGCGGTGTCGTCGATGACAACTGACGGTCAGTGGTGTCGGTGCGCAATGCTGCTGCTGCAGTGAGGGCGTCGGGTCCGGGTGGGATGCGTTCCTTGCGGCGGTGTGGCCGGCCTCCGGCCATGGCGGCGGACATCGCGGTCTGGTCGAGGGCATGGACATGGCCGTGATCGCGCACGAGAGCGCCGGCCCCGTCCGGAGCGAGGCGGTGGCGGGCGACGGTGATGTGTGATGCGGTGACGATGTCGATCACCTCGTCACCGAGCCGCCGGGTGACGGTGACCTGCGCTGCGGCCAGTTCCGGGGGCACCGAGTAACGGTTGCCTCGGTAGGCCACCAGCGCCTGCCGTGACACGGTGCGGGTCTCGGTGACCGTCACCGGATACGGAACCGATGGCGGCGGTGTCAGGGGTTCGGTCGCGGCGATCGCCGCCACCGTCGATTTTCCTTCGGGGGCGCTCCGGGATCGGGTGTCGGTGCGCAGGCGGCAGAATTCGTTCAACCTCGTCTGCGCCTGCTCGACGGTGACCTCGTCCGGCAGTGTTCGCCACCATCTCTGCGCCGCAGTCAGATTCGCTTTCTCGACGACGCCTTTGCGGTTCCCGGCCCGAGGCGGGCAGATCGCAACCGAGACGCCGTAGTGTTTGGCCGCGCCGGCGAACGAGGCGGTGACCTTCCCGCTGTCGGGGTGACAGACCGTGGACATTCGATCGAACCGCCAGGTACGGGTCAGGCCGCCGAGTTCGCGGACGATGCGGTCGAGACCGTCGATCAGATGCGGTTGGGTCATCGCCGGGGCGAGGACCCCACGCCACCGCCCGGAATGCGCCAGCGATCCGACCAGCAGATATGCGGTCTTGCCCCACGCCCAGGAGACGGGCGGGTCCGGCAGCTCGAGCCAGTCCCATTGGGTTTCCGCCCCCGCCGGATGTTCGATGACCGCGTTGGGGCGGTCGGTCGCGCACGCGCAGGCTTGGCAGACGGGCCGGAGCTTGCGTTGCCGGATCTGGCGGGTCAGCGTCTGATACGAGGCGGTGTAGCCGAGGTTTTCGAGTTCGTCGCACAAGGTCCGCGCCCACAGGTGCGGATCCTCGGTCAGACGAGCGGTGACGTAGTCGACGAACGGCTCGAACGGATCCTCACCAGCGGGTTTACGGACCCCTGGGGTGGTGGTGCCGTTCAGATAGTTGCGGATCGTGCGCCGGTTTCGGCCGGTATGCCGGGCGATCGCCGAGATCGTCCAGCCTCGTTTGTGCAGTGCGTGGATCTCCACGTCTTCCTCCCATGTCAACATGAGAAAGCGGGTCTCCTTCGGGGTGCTGGTGCGTGGTCAGAGACCACCAGCATCGAAGGAGACCCGCCCTCATCGGCGGAGCCACACGGGTGAGCACTTTCGGTGAGCAGGACTGAGCAGGATCAAGGAGCGCCATCAGCGCAACGCTTCACGGACGGCGAGAGATCGCTCGTAGCGCGAGCGCCCCTGTCCATCGAGCAACGCGTGCCCGGACAGGCGGCCGAGAGCGATCGCGTAGCGAACGTTCTCGCTGTGTGTGGACTGCACCAGATGCTCCGGCCCGACACGCACGCACAGCGGCTCGTTGCATTTGTGCTCGCACACCACATCCGGTGCCAGAGGCCCGTGCACCAACTCCACCGAGAAGCGATGCGCAAGCATCGTGCGTTGCCGGTTCTCACGCTGGAAGTTGAACCGCCCGTATCCATCGGGCGCACTGATCGCACCGACCCAATACCAACACGTCGGGGACTTGACGACCTTCGACCAGAACGCCGCGATGTTCGTCTTCGACGGACGCAGCGAGTTGTCCACCACCCGGACCCGCTGCGGCCGCTCCTCCGACTCCTCAGTGACGATCTCGACGTCGAGATCTGGAAACCCGATGTCGAGCGCGGGCTCCCCGTCCTCACTCATGACGGCAGCATCACGACGCCGCAGGCACCGTCTGCTTGTCGTCCTGCTTGTCCTCGGACGAGGATGCAGCCGACTCAGCGGCATCGGCGACACCGAGATCTGCCTTGGCTTGCATGATGAGCGTCTTCGCCTCGCGGGTGCTCACGCCGAGCAGCGGTGCCAGCTCCGACGCCGAGGCGCTGCGACTGAACGTCACGATCGCTTCCGCGTACTCGCGCAGCAGCGACGATTCCTGCTCGCGCTCCTGCGGAGTCAACGTCTCCGTGCCGGCTTCCATCTCCCGCTGGATCTCGGCGATCTTCGCCGCATACTCCTCTTGAATCTTCTTGATGCGACGATCCCGGGTCTGCTCGAACCGCTCGATCTTCTTCAGCGGAGCCTGTGCCCGCGAGGCGACCGTTGCTTCGAGCTTGGACAGCTTGTCCGTCGCGTCGTGGATGGGGCCGGCCAACGCTTCCAGTTCCGCCTGTCGAGCGAGCAGTCGCTCCCGCTGACGGCGGGCGTTTTCCCGAACGTTCGGCGTCGTGTGCGGACGAAGTGAGCGGCGAGATGCCGAATGGGAAGTCGAGGCCATAGGCCGAAAGTGTAGCGGCTCGCGCCGGTCGCGGGGAGACCGACGACCGGAACCGAAGACACTCGACTGGCGTCCAGATCTGATCACCACACCGACAAACCGTGAAGCCCACATGCCTAACACACGCAGCTCCGCTGCTCGGACAGGACCATCGAGGCCCTGTCCGACCCTGGACCGAACTCAGTTCGGTCCAGAAAGCTTTACACACCTCATGCACTAAAGGTGCGACGTGGCATAATCGGCGCCGTGATGACCGTCCATAAGCTCAATGCTGGGGACGGCTATGTCTATCTCACCAAGCATGTTGCCAAGGGTGACGCGACCGAGTCCCGCAAGCCCGATGCGGTCGATTACTACCTGGCCAAGGGCACCCCACCGGGGGTGTGGTGCGGGAAACTCGCGGAGAAGGTTGGTGTCGAGGTCGGCACCGAAGTCACCGAATCCGCGATGCGTTCGGTGTTCGGTGCAGCGCGTACTCCGACTGCTTTGGATACCAAGCCCGGACCCGGAGCGTCAGTCGAAGAGCAGCTGAACTGGTCCCAGAGCACCGCCCTCGGACGGGCATTTTCGTGGTTTCAGAACAGTCAGGAGTACGTCCACGACGTTGAAGAACTGTGCACCGCCTACAAGGCGCAGCACGGCGAGTACCCGACCACCGAGACGAAGAAGGAGATCCAGTTCGCCACCGCCCGCAAGCACCTGAGCCGCGAAAGCGGAGAGCAGGCAGGACTGCTCAGCGATGAAGGTGTGTGGAAGTTCATCAACGAGCAGTACAACAAGGCGCGTCAGCCGGTGGCCGGCTACGACCTGGTGTTCACCCCGATGAAATCCATCTCGTTGCTGTGGGGCCTGGGCGACGCGCAGGTCAAGGCCGCAGTCGAAGAAGCACACAAGCAGGCCGTGGACGAAGCGCTGGAGTGGATCGAAGATCAGGTGATCTACACCCGCCGCGGTAAAGGTGGGGAGCGCAAGGTCAAGGCCGAAGGGCTGTTGATCGCCCGGTTCGATCACTTCGACAATCGCGCCGCGGACCCGAACCTGCACACCCACAGCGCCGTGCTCAATCGTGTCTATGCCGAAGGCCGATGGACCACCATCGACGGGTCGATTCTCTACAAGGCGAACGTGTCGGCCTCGGAGAAGTACAACACCCGCGTGGCCGATCTGGTGGCCCGCAAGCTCGGTGTCACCTTCGCTCCCCGACCGGATACGCCGCTCGGTAAGCAACCGGTCTACGAGGTCGAAGGCATCCCGGTGTCGCTGATCGAGGAGTTCTCCCGCCGCGCCGCGATCGAGGCACGCCAGGAAGAGCTGGCCCGCGACTACAAGACCCGATACGGCAAGAACCCCCCGAAGAAGGTGCAGTACGCCCAGGCGCAACAGGCCACTCTGGATACACGCAACGCGAAGAACCCCCCGCGGTCGCTGGCCGAGTTGCGGGCCGAATGGCGCGAGCGAGCCGAGGCGATTCTCGCCGGGGCCAATCCCGCAGAGCTGGTCGAATCTGTCCGCGGGGAACGGGATCGTCGACCGGTGTTGACTCCGCAGCAGGTGCCGGCCCTCGTCGACGAGGTCGTCGAGACGCTCTCGCACAAGGTCGGGTCGTGGACGGTGTTCTCGGTGACCGCCGAGATCGAAAGGCGACTGCGAGAGTTCAGTTTCACCGACGACGAGCAGCTACGCGCCATCCACGATGACGCACTCGAACTCGCCCTGCGCGACTACTGCCTGCCCATCGACATCGAGGAATACCACCTGCCCGAGCGGATCAGCGACCGCGTCGAACGGGGACGTCGGCGCAGTCTGCTCGTCGATCGCGCCCAGATGCGCTACACCGCTCAATCGGTTCTCGACGCCGAAGACTTCATGCGTCAACAGGCTCAGATGGACGACGAGCACACCGTGGATGACCGGATCATTCGCCGCACGTTGCGCCGGATCGAGCAGGCGAACGGCCACGAGCTCGGTGCCGATCAGCTCGCGATGATCACCCACTTCCTCACCGCCGGAAAGCGGGTTGCCGTGGCGGTCGGTGCGGCCGGTGCCGGCAAGACCACCGCGGCCACCGTGATCGCCCGGGCCTGGGAAGCGGTCAACGGAAACGTCATCGCTCTGGGGCCGTCGGCCCGTGCCGCCGAAGTGCTCGGTGAGGAAATTTCGGTGGAGGGACGCACCATCGCCGACGTGCTCACCCGCGATCGCGTCGGTATCCCAACGGGGATCAGCCGCGGTGATCTTCTGCTGGTGGACGAGGCCGGCATGGCCTCGGCCCGCGACCTGGCCGACCTGACCCGCATCGCCACCGAGGCCGGGGCGGTGGTGCGGTTGCTGGGCGATCCGCAGCAGCTCGCCTCCGTCGAAGCCGGTGGCGTTCTGCGTGATCTGGCCGATCGCACCAACGCCCCGTTCCTGCGTAAGGTCCACCGTTTCGCCACCGTCGGCGAGGCCGAGGCGAGCCTGCAATTGCGCAAGGGCGATGTGACGGTGCTCGAGTGGTACGAGCAGAACAGTCGCATCCGGCAGGGCATGGCGCACGAGCTGGCCGATCTGGTCTTCGACGCCTACGTCGCCGACGTCGAGGCCGGACAGGTTGCGTTGATGGTCGCTCCGACCAACGATCTGGTGCGCCAGCTCAACGAGAAGGCCGCCGCCTACTACCGCGCCAACGGCACCGTCACCGGCCCCGGCGTCGTCCTGGCCGACGGTCTCGAAGCTGCCGTCGGGGACGTGGTGGTCACCCGGAAGAACAACTCCAAGTACGTCGTCAAGGACTCCGACGGCAACACCTCGGGCCGAGTGAAGAACGGCGATCTGTGGACCGTGGCTGCAATCAGCGATGACGGATCGCTGCGGCTGCGCAACAACATCAGCGGCGGCCAGGTCACCGTCGCCGCCGACTACATCACCGACAACGTGCAACTCGGGTACGCGACCACCGTGCACCGCTCGCAGGGCATGACGGTGGGAAGCTGCCACGTGCTCGCCGGGGCGAACATGGATCGTCAGTCGCTGTACGTCGCGCTCACCCGCGGCAAGAACACCAACATTGTCTACGCCGCGAACGACGAGTTGCCCGACTGGGACTTCGAACATCGCCCCGATGAGCATCCCGGCGCGATCGGTCTGCTCGCGAAGATCATCGCCCGCGACGGTTCCCAGCGCACCGTGCACCAAATGATCGAGGACGAACAGCGCAAGGCCGCATCCTGGTCGAAGCTCACCAACACCTACATGCTCGCCGTCGGGGAGCTGTACGAGGACTACACCGAACAACTGCTGAACCGGATTCTCACCGAGGAGCAATTCGGCTGGGTGCACAGCCTCGGGGGGTGGGATCAGATCGTCACCTACGTCGCCCAGTCGGAAACTTTCGGCTGGGACACCGAGGCTCTGCTGCGCGAGGCCGCCGCCGTGATGAGCTCCGAAGGCAGGGCCGGCCGGATCGACACCGAGGCCAATTCCCCCGGCCAGGTCATCGCCCGCGCCCTGAAGACCCGCATCGACAACTCCGACGGAGCGCAACTGCCACGCCGCCGCACCGACGCGGTAGCCGCCTACCGCGTGCCTACACTGACCGACGCCGCGGCCCAAACGGATCCCATCCTCGCCGCCTACGCCCGCTCGTGCGAGCAGCAGATGCACGCGTTCATCGACTCCTACACCACCACCGCACTCGAACAGAACGCGCCGTGGATCACCGCAATCGGCCAGCGGGGAACCGATCCCCGGCGAGTGCGGCTGTGGGAGACCACGGTGCGGGAGATCGCGATCTCACGAGTTCTCACCGACGCCCCTGCCGACGAAAACGACCCGATGGCATATCTGCGCGAGGCACGCAAGACGACGATCGCGGCGAACATCGAGCGACTGAACCGGCCCGCACCGGCCACCGACGAGGTGGTCGGTCCGTACACCCGCTACACCGACGCCGAACTGAAATCGGCACGGATGGTCAGCCGTGGCCGGCTTACCGAAGACACCATGCTGCTGTCGTTGGCACACGAAGAACTGGACCGGGCACGAGGCGAGATGTCCGCCACCGCAGCGGTGGAGAGGTCCCTGGCACAGGTCGAGATCGACGAACGCAACATTGCAGCGGTGCGCGCCGCCCGTGCCCGACTCGATGCCCTGACCCGTTCCCCGCAGGCGAGCACGCAGCAGATCACCGCCGCTCGTGCTGCGGTGACCGCCGCCGAGCAGGCAGCACCCCCGGAGCGTCGCTGGCCCGTGATCGAACGCGGAGCACAGCACTACCGCGCCGCCGAGGCGGCCAAGGCCCGCGCCCGCGTCACCGACGATCAGGCCATCGGCCGGATCACCGACCGCATTACCCGACTCGAAGAATCGATCACCGCCGAACGCACCATCATCGGCCAGATCGACGCCGAGATCACCCGCCGCAAGGCCGGAGGAACCGACTTCACCACCGGCCACACGAGGACGCCGACACAGACGGACTCTGCGGTGAACCATCAGATCGACCGTGACCCGCTCGAACCCGACCACGGGCCAGAACGGGACCTGTAACCCCGGCGCTGCAACCCCGAACCCGAACGGCACAAGGAGAAGGACTATGGCGGACAACGACCAGAAGCGACGGTTTCTGCGCAACCGCGGACGGTCGGCCCCCGCACCGAAGCCCACGAATCCGCCAGCCTCGGACACTCCTGCCGGGGCCGGGGTTCAGGCGGTGCCACAGACAAGGCCGGCTAAGGCGCAAGCCAGCCAGGACGTCGTCGACCTCGTCGGGTTCCTCCGCGAAGCAGAGAATCGACGCGCTAAGGGCCAGCCGGCACCGACACCGAAGGGCATGAACGACGTTCTCGGAGCGTTCCGGGGACAGCCCGCCCACCAGATCACGATCCAAGTTCTGGCCGCAGCAGCGACCACACGCCACCTGGGTGCACCGACACACAACACCCGCAAGTGGGAACAGCTGGCGCAGCAGAACGCGGAACGACTCCAGGCCCTGCGCGCACAGCAATACCGCCAAGAACAGCACCGCTACGTACAAGTTCAGATGCCCCCGGACGAGATCCAGCGACGCATCGCCGGGAAAGAAGCTGCCGACCGGGACAACGACAAGCGGGCCTTCGACGCGGCCGCAGCCTTGGCATTGAGCTACGTCGCAGCCAAGAGCGTGCCCTCGTTCGACAAGCTCGCCGACCTGTCCGCTCAGCACCTCGCAGTGGTCGAACCCACCGCGGTCGTTCCCGACTCCGTGGCCGGATCCTTCGCTCACGCCGCCGACGCCGACACCGTAGAGATGAACTTCGAGAACTTCGAGAAGGACGCGGACAGTTCGCCTGCGGCCGACAGCCCCGATCCCCGCAGCGAACCGGCCGCTGCGGTCGAAGAAGATCACGAAGCGGATGTGTCCGACCAGCTCGAACGGGTCGAAGAACCCGCTCCCACGAACCGCGAGGATCTGGGCAGGATCGGGGCGGTGCTCGAATCCGCCGGCCGAGGTCTGGCTACCGCGGTCGGCCCGATCAATGGTGACGACGAAGTTGCCCCTCCCCTGTCACCGGTCAATTTGAACCAGCTCAGTCAGGAACTGGTCGATGCGATCGGTGCTGCGATGAGCAGTCATCCCCGGTCGGTGACCGAGATGCTCAACATCGAACGCCAACCCGACCACACCAACGAAGCCGCGTTCGTTCTTGACACCGGTGTCGAACACAGCCAGCAAACAACACTGTCGTACTGACGTACTGATCTGGCATCACGCCCGTGACAGCACTGTGGGGGCCACCGGACGGTGGCCCCCACAGGTGTCTATCGGTCAGCTGGGGTAGGTGTAGAGCGCGCAGATCGTGGCGGCGAGGACGAACACGCCGGTGCCCAGAGCACACAGCGCCATTGCGAGGGCCGTCAGCCAGTATTGGGCGGCTTTTTCCTTGAAGCTGCTGAACCACATCACCCCCGCAAGGCCGAAGACGGACACCAGTACCGCGCCCACCGCTACCACGGTGGCCCACCGCCCGTATCCCACGGCTTGCGCCACCAGGTCGGTGGTGTCGCCTGCCGGGACGTAATCCCACAGGACCACCAGGTCCCGGTCGAGATAGAACCAGCCGGCCACCACGATGAACACCAGGGTCGGGGCCGCGTACCGGACCCACCACCACCGGCTGCGAGGTGCATAGCGGGACAGTGCATCGAATGCTCTGCCCTGCACGTGAAGGGCGGGCACTCGAGGATCACGCTCGCGTAGTTCCTCGATCGCGGCCGCAGCCTGATAGAACGCCAGCTCCCGTTGATCGTCGCTCAACGACACTTCCCACTCGTCGAGCCATCGCTGCTGTTCGTCACGGATCATCTGACGCCACTGGTCACCGGCCGGTGTCAGATCCGGCTTGGGCAAAGTCAGTTTCATGCCATTTCTTCCCATCTCTCGTCCCGGACCGTCCCGGCCCAGGGTCATCGTGTCGTCGCTCGGATCACTGCTGTCTCTTAGCTGTGCTCGCTGATGATCTGTGTCTCCCGTTGTTCGGCTCGGGCGCTCGAACCATCCACGAACCGGCCTGTTCGTCTACGAACCATCGACGCGATCGCGTCGAGCACCAGGGTCGCCACCAGCGGAGCAACGATTACGCTGACGAACACCGTCGGGGGGACGGTGCGGAATATCAGGGTCTGACTTAGGTCCGGAATCATTGACACGCCTCCCAGCCCGATCAGCCCGCACACGATCGAAAGCGTCGTCGGGGCGAGCTGTCGATCACGGATGTAGTGTTCGCCGACGATTTCCTGACACCGGACTACGCGCAGGGCAACGACCCCGAGCTTCACCAGCAGGACGGTCGGTGCGAGCAGCAGGACTGCCCCCAGCATGAAACCGATGACGGGGTACGCCGGTGGTCCGGGCGGCGGGAGGACAGGGTCGATGGGCACAAGGGCGGGCGCGACGGTCTGGAGGATCAATCGCTGTCTCCTAGTTGTATTGGTCGAGGATTTCGTCAAGAACGTTGGACGGAACCGGGTCGGCAGGCAGGGCGGGCCAGCCCATGAAGCTGCGGTCGGCTTTGGCGTTGGCCATCGGTCCGGTGTCGCCGTCGAGGATGACCTTCAGATGCGGCTCGAGGTGCTGAATCCACCACGCGGACACCGCGGACATCGAATCCGACGCTCGTGCTTCCTCCCATGCCTGGTGTAGCGCGGTCAGTCGGGCCACGACCTCCGGGTATGCCCACCACCTCGCATCCCAGGACAGGCCGCCGTCGTTGTCACTGATCCGCCGGCGGATCACCGGCAGGAAGAAACCGTTCACCCAGTCGATGACATTCGCGTACTTCGGCTCTTTCTTCTCCTGCGGTTCCGGAGTGGAGCCGACTACTGCGGCCTGTTCCGGGTTCCACTCGTCGGCGGTGCCGTCTCCGGACTCGTTGCCGGTGTCCCAGCGATCATCGGTCGTGCGGGGCAGATTCACCATGTTCATTCCTTCGACATGAACTCGGACGTAAACAGGGCAGTGGTGCGGGAGGACTCCACGACAGGCGCGTCCACGACGCGTGGTTGCTGCGGACCCTCACTGCCTAGGCGATCGGACTCCCCCATCGGCAGCGCTTTTTGTTGGGCAGGGCCGAGCTGCTTGCTGTCCTTCGTCGACTGACGGATCGCCTCGGCGAACGGCGAGTTCCCCCAGAACGCCTTGCGGACCAGGATCGGGGTGGAGCCACCGATCGTCACCAGCGCCCGGGTTTTCGGCAGCGCCCGCAAGTCCCGCTTTTCGAAGATGGTTTCCTTCTGCCAGCTGCTCGACACACTCGCCTGACCGCTGGAGAAGAAGCCGGTAGGGCGGCTGCGGGACTCGGTATCGACGTAGTGGGTGCCGACGGCATCGACCAGACCCGACAGGAACGCATCGTCTTCGACATTGCCGCCGTACCAGACGACACTGCACGCATCGACCATGGACTTGAAGGCTTCGCGGCCCCAGACCTTTTCTCCCTGGGAGGGGGACTGGAAGAAGGTGATGAGGATGATGCCGCGGCCACCGAAGTGCGAGTACCAGCGGGGCAGGTCCTCGATCTTGCAGATATTGGCGGCCTCGTCGAGCACCGCAGTGAACGGGATCGGCATCCGTTCCGATTCCTGCTGCTCGGAGTATTCCTCGGCGCAGGTGAGGATCTGCCCGACCAGGGCACTGGAGATCGCCGAGGATGAACCAGGACCGTCTTTGGACAGCGCATACATCGTGTCGGTGCGGGTGACGAACTCGGCGGAGATGAACTCCGGTAGGTCGTGGACGTGCTCCCCTTCTGTGACGGTGACCCTGCCGGACTGATCAGTGCCGATGACGACCCGGCGGTTCGGCAGAACTGCTTCGGCATAGCGAGGCTCGTCCAACGGGGACAAGAAGCGCCGGGCCATGTCGTAGAAGCCGTCACGCTGCTTGGCGTTGACGGCCTGCTTACCGCGCATCGTGCGGGCCAGCTCCGGGTAGCCGTACTGCTCGAGCACGGCCGGGGGAATCTGCGACTGGGTGTTGGTCAGCCACTCGACCACATGCCGGATGTCTCCGCCGGCCAGGGCGGCGGCGAGCATGTAGGAGGCGAACAGATCGCGGGCGTTGCCGTCGAAGTAGGCATCGACACGGGCACCGGCGTCGGTGGCAGCGGAGATGAAGTAGCCGCATACCGCCGCGGCAGAAGGCAGGTCGGTGACGGTGCGCAGCGGGTTGAACCAGAAGCTCGCACGTTCTTGTCGGTTGCCGGTAGACACGCCTTGCAGGTCGAATACCCATACCCGTCCTGTTTCGCGGCGGATACCGACGGTGTGCGAGTACACATCGCCGCGGTTGGACGCCACCAGCGCCGCTCCGGGGGCGTGGCAGATCGCGGGAATAGCGAACGATGCGGATTTACCCATGCGGGCGCCGGCGAAGGCGATCGCCACGAATTCCCAGGTCATGCGCAGGGTACGATCCCCGACCACGGTGTGTCCGAGGGGGATGCCGAGGTAGCCGGGATGGGTCTGCGAGATGGCGGGGGCGAGCCGGTCGGTGGAGGCGGCGAGGTACTTCGGGTCGGCCTCGTCGACTTCTCGCGGATCGACCATCGTGCGGGCGAGGCGGTCGATGCGCTGTTCGAACTGCTTGCCCTTGACGGTCTCGAGCACCCCGAACCGGCGCAGCGCCCACCACCCGGCCCCGGTGAGAGCGGCGAGCAGGACCAGCTCGACGCCGAGGACGAGCGTCGCGCCCGCCGGCCAGCTCGTCGAGCCGAACCCCAGAGCGAAGAACAAGCCGATCGGATTCCAGGTGGGATCTGCTCCCCCACCGGTGTTGTAGGCGATCGTCGGCAGATAGGCCGCCACCAGCAGGGCCGGGAACGCCTTGAGGAACAGCTCGTCTGCGCCCGAGGAGGTGCGGGGTCGGTCGCGTCTGGTGTGTGCCATCGTGTGCCCTCTTCTACTGCTGGAATCGGTAGTCGGTCAGTCGCCACCCGTCGTCGGTGCGGACGATGGTGGTGCGCCACAGCTGCGGGGTCAGGCGGGTGCTGCGCCCGCTGGTGTGCAGCACCGTCTGGGTGCAGATCACGTCGATGACCACGGTGCGCATCCCGGCCGGGGCCTCCGGGGTGGTATCCGAATGGGCGCACACCGCTGTCACGGCGTCTTTCGCCGCCGCCCACTGCTGCCAGTCGGCATCCGGACGGACGTCGGCACGGCTGCCGGATTCGGCGACGGCGAGCAGGTCCCCGCCGAGATACGGTGTGGCCCGGATCAGGGCGTCGGCCTTGCTTTCGTCGATCGCGGGCTGCCAGGACAGGATCATCTGCATCGCGGTGATCGCAGTGTCGTCGGCGTCGATCTGCTGGGGTGAGAGCGGCTCGATCACCTGATGGTCGTCGCTGCCCTCATGGACGTGGTGCTCCTCGGCAGTGTCGCTGCCGCAGCCGGCCACTGCGACGGCGGCCGCGGTGCATACCGCCGCGATGGTGACTCGTGTGATCTGCACGGGCGTGCCTTCTTTCACTGGTTGCTCATCGCCCGGTACTGCGGCTGCGCGGCGATGATCTTGTCGGCGTAGGGGCGGGTCTGCACCACGTAGTCGGTGTGCCCGGTGGGGAACCCGCCGGAGTTCAGGACGGCGCCTTCGCCTGCGTTGTAGCCGGCCAGATACAGCTCGGTGCGCCCGTTCGGTGCGGAGACCACTCCGTCGTCGATCCAGCCGTCGATGGTGGCGGCGATAGTGCACATGTAGTGGCCTTGGGCCATGACGGCATCGCCGATGCTGTTCACATCGACCCGGCCGTCGCCGTCGTAGTCCTGGCCGTAGCTCGCCCAGGTGCCCGGCATGAACTGCGCCGGTCCCATCGCCCCGGTGACCGACACCGGAGCGGAGTCTCCGTGGCGGAAACCGTTCTCGGCGGCGAGCTGGGCGGCGAGCAGCGACGGTTTGATCTGCGGGCAGATCGACCCGGCCCGCTCGATCCACGGAACGAACTCCGGTGGCACGGTGCCGTCGGCGAGGTAGTCGCCCACCCCTTCCCCGGAGATGAGGCAGTCCGCCGCCATCGTGGTGGCGTTGCCGCTGCCCCCGGGCAGCGATCCCCACGAGACCAACCTCTCGTCGGTGCCCTGTCCGCGGACGGTGATGTGCACGTGGTCGAAGTGGTTCTGGGTTTCCGAGCCGCGGTTGTCCATCAAACTCGGGGCACCACCGACCGGGTAGTAGGTCTGCCGCCAGATCACATACTCGACGCCCAAGGCATCGGCATTGGCCAGCACGTAATCGGTGATCTCGTCCCCGAGAGCCACCCCGTCACCGGACCGGTAGTTCGCGATCATCGCATCGACGGCCCGGCCTTCGGTGTGGTCGGTGGCGTAGCCGCCGTCGGCACGCCATCCGCCGATGCTCGAAATACGGTCACCGAAGCGCAGGTGCAGAGCGCGGGCAAGTTTCTTCGCATCGACCTGCAGGCCCTGCTCGGAGCCGGCCGACGGCGGCAACGGCTGCGCCAAGTTCCCCTCCGGCGGGGCGGACGGCACCGCGGTGGGCGGCCCGGCCGGGGTCTGTCCCGGTGCGGGAGCGGAGTCGTAGTACGGCAGCGGGTCCACCGCTGCGGTGCCCCAGCCGCCGTGCCAGATTTCCCAGTGCAGGTGCGGGCCGGTCGATTCCCCGCGATTGCCCAGGGTGGCGATCTGCTGACCGGCGCGGACCTGCTCGCCGACGGCGACGGTGTAGGTGTCGATGTGCCCGTACACGGTGGATACGAGCTGCCCGTCGATCACGTGGTCGAGCACCACCCACTGCCCGAACCCACTGGCGGGACCGGCATTGCGCACCACCCCGTCGGCCGAGGCGTAGATCGGGGTGCCGATGGCTCCGGCCAGGTCGATGCCCTGATGCTCGGTGCCCCAGCGCTGGCCGAATCCGGAGGTGAAGGTGACGGTGGAGGGGTGGACGGGCTTGATGAACGAGCCCGTCGGTGCGAGCTTGTCGCCGGATCCGAGGCCGGAGCCGGGTCCGAGGCAGCTCGTGCCGGCGCGGCGGTCTTGTTCGTCCTGGATCCCCATCACCAGCACGAGGAGCAGAAAGAACGGAATGAGCGTGAGCGCCAGAATCAGTGCGATCAGGCCGGTACCCCCCTTGCCGTTCACCGCAGGCTCAGATCCTCAGCTGCGATGCCGTGCTTGCGTGCCAGCGCCCGGTTCAGCTCCTGCGCCAGCACCAGCTCCGCTTCCAACGCGGCGACTTCCTGCGGGGTGCGGCGAGGGCGCCGGCCGGAGCGGTTGACCCAGCCCCGCACCGTCGTCTCGGCCACATCCAGCTGCGCAGCGGCCGCTCGCGTAGCTGCGGTGAAGCTGACCCCGGCCTTCATGCGCCCCAGGACCGTCTCGATCGCGGCCTCACGGGTGAGGTCATCGACCAGGGTGTACCGACGGCGGCCGCGACGCTCCCGCCGGCTCATGCTGCGACCTCCTTGACTCGGTCCTCATCGGCCGCTCGCAGACGGGCATCGGTGTCGTGAATCCCAGAATCCTTTTCTGCCTGGGGCACCCACACCTTGAACGGGGTGCCCGGTGTTGCGCCTTCGCCGAGCTTGAGCAGGAAATGCCCGACACCGGCGGCGGTGCGCTTGCTCTCGACTGCACCGGTGCCGTCGTCGCCGGCGCTCTTGCGGCGTGCCTGGCGCAGCGCCTTGCGCTCCTCCACCGAGGAGGTGCTGTCGTTGGCCCAGCCGGTCACCATCGCCCGCTCAGCGCGAGAGAACTTCATGAACCGGCCGAGCCGGTCGAGTTCGGCCTCGGGAACCGGACCGACGATCCGGGCGCGGGAGCGTTCGATCATGCCCAGCGCCCCGACCTTTTCGAAGTCGGCGAGCGAGTGCGTGACCATCGTCATCGCCACGCCCATCGACCGCTGCAACCGCTGCACCGCATCCAGACGCGCCACCGCCGAGCTGCCGGTCTGGATCACCTGCCAGACCTCGTCCAAGATGATGTGCGCGGCAATCGACTTCGCTCCGGGCACCTTGTTGTCGGCCAGGATGTGCGCCGCTTCCACTGCGGCGAACGCTTCGTTCCAGCCGGCGAGAAGCACAGCGGCCCGCATCAGTTCGTCACCGGGCGGCACCGAGGACATGTCCAGGTCCACCATCGGTTTGGTGATGTCGATCCGAACGGTGCTGTGCCGGTTGAAGGTCTCCCCGAACCGGCCCTTGACCAGCGCGCGCAGCGAGCGCAGCAGCGGCTTGATCTGACCGCGGTATTCGTCGTCGGTGTCGGCCACCGCGTCGTCCATCAGTTCCTCGGGACCGGTCGAGATCAGCGTCAGCAGGTCCTCGAGGCGGGCTGCGTGATCGTTGTCGAACTGCGAGCCCGGGGCGTAGAGCAACCGGATCGCCGAGGCGAGCAGGGTTTCCTCGAAGTCCTTCAGGGGGCCGCGGCGGACGATCTCGAGCAGAGCACAGATCATGTTCAGCTGGCGGGCGTGCAGCGCGAACTCGGCCTTTTCCCGTTCGAGGGAACCGGCGGGCAGTTGCTCGATCGCATCGCCGATCGGGCCGCGATCGAGGGGGTTGATCGCGCCGGTGCCGTAGCCGACCTCGCTGACCTGCCCGCCGACCTGCTCGGTAAGCACCCGCAGGTCCGGCTTGACGTCACCGGGCACGAGCACCAACGTGCCGCGGGCGATGTCGCCGAGGGCGATCCGGCGTAGCAGCGTCGACTTGCCGAAACCGTTGAGCGCGCAGATGAAACACGACGGGGCGGTGATCGCCTTCATCTTCCAGGCATAGAGCGGATCGAACCCGACGGCCGCGCCGGTGGTCAGATGCCGACCCAGCGGAGTGCCCAGCAGCGGCGCTTTCGCGCCGACGATCCACGGATAGATCCCGGCGACCTGAACCGAGGTACCGCGGTATTCGACCGGGGGCATCACCGTCGACATCCGGCCCCCACCGACCCCGTCGAATCCGCGGGCATCGAGATCGGCGAGCGGGCGGTCGAAGCCGTCGGAATTGATCCGGGTCAACCGCTCGACCGTCGCCCGGCGACTGTACTGGCGGGTGACCAGGCTTTTCTTCCATGCCTTCTTGATGCCGGTTGCGGTGGCGGCCTGCTCTTCGAGACGGGACAACTCGTCGTCCGACAGCAGAGTCTTGGCGATCTTCTCCGCTGTGAGCAGCCGCGACGATCTCGTGGCGTTGCGTTCACTCATGGATGTGCCCTTTGCGTGTTCAGTTGCTGAGGAAGCTGGGAATGGTGGTGTGGTCGGGGGCGATGACTCCCACGCCGAGACAGGCCGCGAACGCGGCGGCCTGCCAGCACCACGAGCGGCGGATCGTCAGGCGGCTCTGCCGCGAGAGGTCCTCGACCAGGGCGTCGATCTTCGGCACATCGGAGCTGCCGGCCGGTTCGGTCACGGTCACCAGCACGCCGAAGCGCACCATCCCGGCGCCACGGGCCTGTTCCATGCGGGCCTGGGCTGTGGCCGCCAGCTCGATCTGCGACTTCGCCGAACCGATCGATCCGTTCTTGAGCGACCCACCGTGCGCTTCGGCCATCGCGTTGCGGTAGTCGCTGTCGGCGATGTCGGTGGCTTCCCCGGCCGAATGCGGGCGGTAGATCACCGAGACCCGCTTGAGCGGCACCGCCTCGTTCGGGGCCAACAGGCGCTGCAGCACCCGTTCGGTCACCGCTCCCTTGGGGGCTTCGCGCATCTCCCAGGTCACCGACACCGCTCCGTCGTGGACGTACTTGCCGCCGTCCGGGCTTTCCAGCGCGGTCCGTGGACCGCAGTCCTCCCAGGTCAACCCGGTGCCTTCACCGGAGTACACGCCGGCTTCGACATCGACGAGCGAGGCCGGGTCATAGGAGCGGCGCACGAACGCCATGATTTCGTCGGCATCCATCGGCGAGCACGGCACACCGGAGCGTGCTGCCGACGCCGTCAGGGCGGGCAGACGCCGGCCGAGTTCGACGGCCTGCTCGGAGGGGTCCTGTTTGCGTTCGGTGGTCTTGGCCTCGAAGGTGATCGCGATCCTCGCCGCGAGGCGGATCCCGCCGGAGGTCAAACCGGTGGCGAGCTGGTAGGCCGCATCGCGGGCCAGTTGCGGGGCGTCGGCGCGGGTGTTCTGGTGCACCGTTTCGTACAGCTCGATGCCGGTCTCGGGCAGCGTCTCGACGGTGGTGACCACTGCAAGGATGTCCGAGGTCTCACCGGCCCCGGACAGGAACTGTGCCCAGTTGCCGACATAGTGGTCGATCACGTCCTGGTCGACGGCTTCGGCCCCTTGGGGGTAGGCGTCGAAGACGACGGTGTAGGCATTGCGGCTGGGCATGTGGATCATGCCGAAGGTGCGCCCGTCGGAGTCGATGCCTTCGTAGAGCTCGGTATCGCCGAGCACGCCGGGAAGCCGGTAGGCCCGCCCGGGGACGCGGGAGAACGTGCCCGAGGCGTAGGCGTGCTCACCGCGGCGGCGGCCGCGCCAGAACTGGAATCGCATCAGTGCCCTTTCGTAGCCGGAGCGGCCGTCACGGGAGATGACCAGGGGGATGAAGCACACGATCACCGGGATGGCCAGCAGTAATGCGACTGTCATGCCGAGGAACAGGCCCGCGATGATGACGACAGCTGCAGCGGCGATCCCTGCGATCGAGGTGCCGAAGGTGGCTCCGAGCAGGCCGGTGCTGCGGGGTCGGCGCCAGTTGCCGTAGGTGTTGAATGTCGGCTCGTTGCTCACTGTTCGAAGCCCCCTCGGTTGAACTGGTGGCCGGCCCCTGTCGCCACAGGCGCATCGGAGCCGGAGTGACCGGAACCGCCCGCGCCGGAGCTGCCGGATGCAGCGGCGCCGGGGCTGCCCGAGTCGTTGCCCTGCGGGCCACTACTGCCGACGGCGGCGCTGCCGCCGGCGGACGGAGTTCCGTTCTGATTGCCGTCTGCTTGTCCGCTCCCGGCATCACCTGCGGCACCGAAACCGGACGGGGTAGCCCCACTCGGAGAATTCGAGGCGGTCGTCGAGGTGGTGCTGGTGGTCGCCGCGCCGGATGCTGCGCCGCTGGCACCTCCGGTGGCGATCATTCCGCCGACCTTCGCGCCGACTGCGGCCGCGCCGGCGGCTGCGGCCAGGCCGCTGCCGCCGCCTCCGAGTGCGCCGACGTTCGGGACGATCAGCCGCATCAGTGCGGGCAGCACCAGCGCCGCGGCGGACAAGGTGATGACCCCGGACAGGGCCATGAACCCGTCGCCGTTCTCGGGGTCGGTGATGGTCGGGGTGGCTTCGAGGAACAGGATCGCCGAGACCCCGATCACGAACGCTCCGACCGGTTTGACCAGCAGGAATGCGATCGTCCAGGCCAGCATCTTCTCGTATGCCTGGCTGCCGACCTTGGTGCCTCCGGCGGCGCCGGCGATCGGCAGCGCCGCTGCCATGAGCACGAGGATGCCGGTGCGCAGCAGCATCAAGAACGCCATCATCAACCCGCCGAGCATGCCGATGATGCCGATCAGGAACAGCAGGCCCACACCGGCCGGACCGGAGTACAGAGTGATCGAGACCATCGCTTCGGCCAGGCGGGACGGGTCGGAGCCGACCGCACTGTCCATGAACCACGCCGAAATCTGGTCCGACAGTTCGGTGCCGAGCACGATCAGCGTCGATGCTCCCCCGGCGAGCACCGCCGCACGGGCCATCTGTTTGAGGCCCTCTTCCGAGGTGTCGCGGATCGCGCCGGATCGGGCCAGTGCCAGCCGCCCACCGAGCAGGATCAGCGACAACGACAGAGCCGCGACCTGGATGTAGAAGGTGTAGTCGTTGACCGTCGCCACGGTCGTCTGGAAGGTGTCCCCGTCCATCTCGGTGCCGGTGATCCACCATCCGAGCGCGAACTCGAGCACCGCGACACCCGCGTTGCCGATCCATAACGCCGTCTTCTCGACCGCACCCTCAGCAACGCCCCCGGCGACATCTTCGATCGTGCCGATACCTGCATCGACCGCGGTGCCGACCGCGTCCCCGCAGCTGGGCAGGTCCACGTCGCCGATCTGTTCGGCGATCCAGCCACCTACGGTGCCGGCCAGCATTCCACCTGGTGTGCAGGTCAACGTGCCGAGGGTGGTCTCCAGCTGCTCGAAGCCTGTAGCTTCCTCGTCGTCGACCTGGGACGAGTCGTCAGTAGCCGTAGTGGGTGAGGAATCGGTGTCCTGCGCTGCTGCGATGTGTGCTCCCGTGAGGGCGAGGACACCGGCAACGCACGTCACGGCGACAACCCGGATCAGTGCCGCCCACAGGCTGCGGGTCACCACCATTGTTGCCACCCGTCCGCCGACAGGGATTCGTACTCGACACCGAGGGCGGTGGAATCGGCCTGGAGCACCCAACCGGTGCCCTCACGCCAGACCATCGGGATCTTTGAGACAGCGATCTGGGTCGAGCCGTTGGGGCGTTCGACGGTGTAGCCGAACTTCACCAGAGTCAGATCCGGGTTGAACAGCACGTTGACCATCGGCATCACCGACGCCGGCGTGTCATCGGCAATCCCCAGCGTGGAGAACTCACCTTTCGGGTCCGACACCAATCCCGCCTCGGTCGCCATCTCCAGCCGGTTCCCGCCCGCGTACGCATATCCGAAGTAGTGAGCTGCTGCGAGTGCCGCTCCTTGCGCGGTGCGGGAGAACCCGGTGGCGACACCGTTGTCGGTGAACCCGGTGGGACCGTCGGAAGTTGAGAACGGAAGGTCCATGTTCCCGTGGATGCGCTGGAGCATCACCCCGCTGGGGGCCTGGTCCGCCGGACGGTTCGAACTGGCCAGGGTGTCGGACAAGATCACCCCGGCGGGCTCGAGCGGAACGTAGATGACCCGGTTGGTCCTGTCGAAGACCGGGTCCGGCTCGAACAGTCCGTCCTTGTCCTGAACGGTGGCGCTACTGCCGGTGGTCGGATCGAGAGAGACCAACGGCTCTGAGTCCTCGCCTCGGAAGACCATCACCAGGCTGACCACGACACCGACGACAACGATGAGGGCCACCGCCGCCAAGCCGATGGTGAGTTTGGTGGCCGACGAGGCACGTTCGTTCTCGGCGTCGAGTGAGCCAGTGTTCTTCTCGTGGGTCGAGTCGGTGGTGTTCTGCTCGGTCACTTGCGGGTCTCCTCGAGATCGACCAGCTCCGACGGCAATGCGTCGAGAGCGGTGATGGTGGCGGCGGTCTCGCTGGGCAGGTGCAGTCGCCAGTCGTCGTCGATCCACACCACTTGGGTGGTCGAGGATGCGAGCGAGTCATCGGAGAAGCGCTGCACGACATCGACGGTGGCGGCGGTGTCGCTGTAGTCGGTGATGGTGTAGCCGACGATGGTCGGCACCATCTCGGGGTCGGTTCCCGAAATCTCCACCAGCCCCCGGTGGGCGGCGTACAGGTCGCGGCCTTCGCCGGGTGCGGCTACACCGGCAAGGACCTGGGGCCAGGCGCGATCGGAGGCGGTGGCCAGCTGTACCGACTGGGTGATCGCCGCCAGCGCCGCTCCCTGCGGGGTGTGGCTGAATCCGGCGAAGGGTTCCCATTCACCATTGCTGGGGCCGTCGGTGGTGCCGATCGGCACCTCGATCCCGCCGACGGTGATCCACCGGTTGATCTGCGGTGGATCGGTGATCAACAGCTCGGACTCGGGGGTGTTCGATCCTCCGCAGCTGGTGGCAACCAACGCCACCGCGACCACCGCTGCTCGCGCCCACCGACGCATCATCGTTCGTTCTCCTCGTTGCCGGACTGCTGTTGCTGTTGCTGCTGCATTTGTTCGAGCTGGTCGATGACCGTCGGGGAATGGCCGCTTCCGATCTGCTGGGCTTGGGGCCCTTGGGCGGTGGCCAGCAGGATGGTGGCGATGGTCGCGGCCACGCCGCCGGCGAGGATCGCACCGATGTTCGCCGCGACGAACTCTGCGGCGGTGGGGGATTCGATGCCGGCACCGTGTTTGTGGTCCCAGGCCAGGCGTCCGCCGACGAAGATCACTTTGGCCACGCACAGGATGAAGACGATCCCGGCCGCGTACCCGAGCAGCGTTTGGAAACCATCGACGACCTCACCGGGAAGAGGTGCGACCCCTTGAGCGGATACCTGCATCGCTTGACCCCTGCCCTATGCCGCAGAGGTGACGGCGCCGAGGATCTGGTTCGCCGAGATCGCCACGATCGCGCCGACGAGCGAGCCGACGAGCATCTTCGGCGAGTCCCCCGAGCCGTGCTGCCACTTCTCCCAGGCGAACTTGCCGCCCGAAAAGATCAGGGCCGCAACACAGGCGAGCGTGACGCCCCACAACAGCCAGTTCAGCAGCTTGAGCAGGCCGTTCGCGCCGGGAGGCACTTCCGGGTTGATGTCGAAATTGACGGCACCCTGTGCGAGATACGCGGTATCTACAACCGTCTGGAGCATGAGTTGTCCTCCGTGTGATTACTGCACCGACCACAAGGTCGGCAGACTCGATTGGATTGCCGTGACGATGCCGACCCCGGCAGCGATCACGTCCTCGGGAACGTCGATGACTGCTCCCTTGGTCTGGATGGGCACGCCGTCGAGGGCGCGCCAGGTGGGAAGGCTCGATCGGGCAGCCGAGGCCAGGAAGCGGTGCCAGCCGATCGACCAGTGCGCCTGCACTGCGCCGGTGACGATCGAACGCAGTTGGCGCACGTCCTTCGGTGGCGCTCCGGCCGCGTTGGCCACGGTGACCAGGCCGAGCAACTCGCAGGGCAGATCGCGGTTGCGGTGTTCGAGGATCAGATCGTGGGCGCTGGACAGACCCTGGATGGTTTCGCGGCAGACCACCACGACATACGGTGATTCGATCTCACGGTCGGTGCCGCACGGCCACTGGTGCTGCGCGTCGTCGGCGAAACTCCAGTATTGGGCCAGGGTGGACACGCCGGATCCGCCGTGCGCGCCGAGCAGCCACACCGCCGGTCCGGGGGTGGCCACCGGGTACGGCTCGACCCGAGCCTCGAAACTGATGCGCTCTCTGCTGCTCATGCCAGCTCCTCCGTCCCGGACCGATGAACGGTGTCGTGATGGCCGGCCTCGATACGGCCGAGGGCATCGAGCACGTCGGTCCAGGCATCGATCGACTCGACCGACAGATGCCGGTGATCGACGGTGCCGGGGCGCGCCAGACTCGCATCGAAGGGCACCTCGACGAACCCGGCGACCAGCGGGGTCAACGCCTCCCGGATCGGGGTCAAATCCACCAGCCGGTGCGGGATCTGGTGCGAAATCGACACCACCGTGCGGGAAAGCACGCCCCGCCCGTAGGTGCCCACCAGCCAGTCGAGGGCGCTGCGCATCCGGGCCAGCGGTTCGGCACGGGGCGGCACAGCGATGACGATCGCAGCACCGGCCTCGATCAACGGAGCCACACGGCGTGCGCGCACGGCGGTGCCGACATCGTGGATACGGGCGAGGCTGCGGTCGGCGAGCAGACTGTCCACCAAGGCCGAGTCGGTGGCTTCGCCGTGACCGACGACCACCGCCCCGGCACTACTGACAGCCATCCGCGAGCCGAGCTGGCGGACCGCCCGGGATGGGTCGATCGGTTCGACCCCGACACGGGCGAGCAGGTTCCCGCCGTCGGTGGTGCCGTCGATCGCCGCGACCTGCGCATCGGCACCGAGGCGCAGAGCGGTGGCCAGGCCGAAGCAGGTCGTGGTCGCGGCCGCTCCCCCGGATCCGGCCACCACGATGGCCGAGAGGTGTTCGGGCTGCTCGATTTTCGGGTTACGGCGAAATGCAACAACGTTGTTCATCGGTTCTCCACGTTCGCGATCTTCACGCCGCCGTCGGCGGGCATGGTGGTGATCCACTGCTTGTGGATTCCTTCGTCTCCCACGGGCGGGAACTTGAGCAGCACATCGACCGACCAGCGGTTGGGGTCCTCGGTCGGCAGCACGGTCACGCAGTGCTCGGTCCCGACCGGCACAGCGTCGATGAAGCTCTGAATATCGCTGCCGGGCAGGACCATCAGCTCCGCGACGGCCTTGCCGTCCCGCTGGACGTAGTAGGCGTGCTCGAACGCCTGGATCACCGCCGGACCGGAATCACGTCCACCGGGGCCGTTGCCGACGATCCGGCCGGGTTCGTCGACCGGGGCGCACCACGGCGGGGCTGCCACCGCCTCGGTCGTGGTGGGGGTCGCCGACGAGGCCACTGCGGTGACCGGCGGCAACGGCGCCTCCGGTTCGTCGGTGCCAGTGCTCATCACGTTCACTACCACCGCGGACATCGCTGCCAGGGCAGCGATACCGCCACCGACGAGCATCCAGGTCCGGGACCGATCGCCACCGGGCTTCGCGGGAGCAGCGACAGCGGTGTCGGTGTCGGTGTCGGTGACCGGCGCAGCGGCGGTCTGCTCGACGAGTTCGGGCGCGGCCGGGGCGCGACGGGGAGCACGGCTGCGACCGATCGCGGACTTGAGTCCCCCACGGCTGCGCTGCGAGATCACCAGCGGTCCTCGCGGAATGTGGGCGCGCACCCAGTCCGGGGCGGTGGCATACGGGTCGTCGCCGGCGTCGGTGTCAGGGTGCGGGGCGGCACCGTCCGGGTCCTGTGGGATCGGGGCCGGTGCAGTGTCGACGACAGGGGTCTCAGCAGCGCCGATCGGCTCCAGGTCGGTCTGGATGACCGCATCGTCGTCGTCGGATTCCCAGGTGGTCTCGGCAGCGACCGGCTCGAGGTCCGAGTCGGCCACCGCCGCGTCGGCGATCGTCTCGTCCGGGATCGGGAAGTGCACCGATCCGGTGTCGGTGTCTTCGATGGGAGTCGGTTGCGGCCCGTAGTGCTCGGTTACGTCCGGGAAGAGTGCGCCTCGATTGTCGGTCGACAAAGTGTTTCCCCTCGTCAGGTGGTGGGGGCGGGGCTACCCGCCCCCACCGGAAAACTGTTCGGGCAGGTCAGGCAGGCACGATGCCGTCACCGATCGCGGTGGAGATCATCTCGGCGGCAGTGCCGGCCGAACCGCCGAAGAAGGTGTCCAGAGCGCTGTCGACACCGGCGATCACGCCTTCACCACCGGGCTGGACCTTGACCCACTCACGGACCTGTGAATCGACCTGCGGAGCGGTCTGCACGACGTTCTGAACTGCGTCGGCGGCGGCCTGTCCGACCGGGCCGGAGGACTGCCACTGCTCGACCGTGGAACCGGCCTGCTCGGTGAGCACGTCCTCGCCCACGTCGGGCAGCTGAACCTCGATGGGCTGGCCTTCGTCGTCACCGGCACCGAAGGCGGTTCCGGCAGCCAGGCCGGCCGCGCCACCGAGTACTGCTCCGGGGACCGCACCGACCGCAGCGCCGATCGCTGCTCCGGCTGCGGTCCCGGCGACCCCGGTGGTGACCTCGGGCAGCACCGGGATCGGCAGCGGCACCACACCACCGGCGGTGGCACCGGCGATACCGCCGATGGTGCCGCCGATCAGAGCACCGGGAACGGCACCAGCGGCAGCACCGGCTGCCGCACCGGCCACCGTCGCGCCGATCTGAGCAGCAGCGACACGATCGGCACGGCTGGCTTCGATACCGATCGACTTGTAGAACGTCGCCACGTCCGACCGGATCAGACCGGCGGTGTTGTTGGTGCGCTCCCGGTCGTCGTCGGTGACCCAGTTCGGCTGGTTGAAGTGGAAATCGCCGATCATGATCTTCTCGGGGGGAGCGATGTAGATCGGTTCGGGCTCGACCGGCTGCGGGGCACGCAGCTGAAGCGGGTTGATCGGCGCCGGAGCGCTTTGCCGCTCGTAGCGGTTGGTGTCGTAGTTGTAGTCCGGCAGCGGCGCGTACTCGCGCTGCTGCGTCGGCGGCGGGGTCCAGTAGATCTGCTTGGCCGGTGGCTTCGGTGCGCTGGTGGTGCCGCCCTGGGTGGACGGTGCCGGGGTGGTCACCCCGCCCTGCGAGGGCAGGTCGACCGGAGCGGCCGAGGCCAGGCCGGTGCCCGCTGCCACGATCGCGGCGGCTGTGGCGGGCACGACGCTCGCCTTGGCGATCCGTGACGGCCTGTGATGCTTGCTCATACTCGCTTCTCTTTCTTGTGTGTCAGGCGTGAATCAGTTGAGTTCGGCGGCCGAGATGCCGCCTTGATCGAGCACCGTCGGTCCCGCGTCGACCACAGTCGTGGTGGTCACGGCCGGTTCCGAGGTGGTGGTGGTGGTGGACGTCGCCGTCTGTGACGACGGGGTGGTCGAGGTGGTCGCCGACGGCCGGACCGTCGTGGTGGTCGGAGTCGTCGAGGTGGAGGTCACCGTCGTGGACGTGGTGGAGTCGGCCGCAGCGCTGAGATCGGAGGCCACCGCAGCGAGCCAGGACGCAGCGAACCGGGTCGGAGCCTGCCCGCTGGCAGTGGCCGGGACCGACCCGTAGGAGCCGTGTTCGGCGGCGACATTGCGCACCGTCGTCATCGCCACCAGGTCGAACGCGTCCCGGTTGGCCTTGACCTCGTTCTGCACGACCTGAAACGCCTGGCGCACCAATCGCTGCGAGGTCGCCGGCGGGACCAGCTCGGGCAGCACACTGACCGTCTTGGCCGCGAGCACACCGAAGGCCGCCGCCGGATTGGCCAGCCCAGCCGCCGCGACCGCCGCGATCGTCTCCGGGGTCAGCACCTTCTTGACGACCGTGACCGCCGCGTTGATGCCGATCAGCCCGACCTTCATCAACGCTGCCGTGACTTCCTGCCCCGTCGGCGGCGTCGCCCGAGGATCGGATGCCTCGGCCAGACGCTGCGAGATGGTCTTCTTCGGCTGGACCGAGATCGCCGACAACGCGCTCCTCGGCGCCTGAATGTCCTGGTTGACCACATCGACGGCGGTCTTGAGCGCCGTCGACGCCAGTGCCCGTCCGACCGTGGAGATCGCGACGAACGGATCCCCGCCGACCTCGACCTGACCGGCGACGTTGACCACCGCCCGCACGACCGGGGCGTTCGCCGGCGCATCACAGGCCAGATCCCCACCCTGGCACCAGGACGACACCCGCCCCGACAGGCTGCCGTAGCTGCTGGTCAGATCGGCCACCGGCCCGATGCCACCCCCCTCGGGGGCGGTGAACGACACCGACGACAGCGCCTTGACCGCCTCTCCCCTGGTACCGGGAACCGGTGAGGGGGCCGTCTGCGAGGTCCCGGGGAACAATCCCGATCCGGGGCTGCGGGTCGGCGCGCCGAACAAGGCACCGGCTGCGACCGAGCGGGCCGGAACGACCCCGGTGCCCTTGCCGACCGACCGCAGGAAGTTCGACGCGGCATGGGCGCCCTGGGAGAAGCCGACGACGGCGAGCTTGGCCGAGGGGCACTGCGAGAGCACCTTCTGCGCCGCCAGCGACAGGTTCTCCTCCCCCGCGGTCACCGACTCGACATACGACTCGGTGCCGCCGGGCGTCAGACCACCGAACGAACCGGGATACGGCACATACGCCCGGTCCACGCTCGCGCCCAGCTGGCGGGCCTGATCGAGCAGCGGACCCATGATGTTCGAGAGCATTCCGGTATCGACCTTCACCGGCGCATCGGGCGAGGTCTCGGTGGTGCCCTGCATCCCGAGCACGTACAGATCCGGGCAGTCCGAGACCAGCTCACCGAGCCAGTGCGGTTCATCGCCCGTGCTCGACTGGGCATAGGCCGGGGCGGTACCCAGGCCGGCAGTAGCCAGCACAGCCGCCGAAAATGATACGGCCGCAAAGCGTTTGGGCCACGCGCTCATATTCCCCTCCTTCACGGCTACGACCTTACTCCAGATCGAAGTTATTTCCCACAGTTATTTCCTACAGAATGTCGGCGGTGATTTCCACCTAGCTGCGCATATGCGGCAAAGTTGGTGCGAGAGCTACCGGAGTGGACCCGAGACGGAGGTGAGTGTGCCGCGCCGCGCCCTGTACGGGTTCGATCCCACCCGGCTCACCGAGGTGCGCCGCGAACGGGGCCTGTCCCGCTCCGACCTCGGACGCTTGTCCGGGGTCACGTACAACACCATCCGCAGCTGGGAGACCGGCGAGGGAGCACCGAGCCCGAGCGCGCTCGAACGCGTGGCCTCAGTCCTCGACGTCGCAGTGAGCGAACTCGCTGTCGTCCCCGACGATGTGCAGACCCTGGCGAGCTGGCGGACCCGACAGGGCCTGGCGCAGGCCGACATTGCTCACGAACTGGGGTTGTCGAAGTCCACCTACTCCCGCCTCGAACGGGGCGAGCGCCCGTTGACCGATGCCGAATGCCTGAAGTTGGCACGCATCTTCGACACGACCGAGGAACAGGTGAGAGCGCTGTGGATGCGCGCTCACCGACGGTCGGGCAGACCGACGCGGTGACCCCGCCAGCACATTCACCCACACTCCTGCGTTTCGCCGACCATCCGATCGGAAACCCCCCGAAGGCCAAAATCACGATCGTAATATTACCGTGGTGATAGACGATGTACGTGGTGGAGTCCCCCACGGCGGCGAGTCGGTTCACGCATTGGGGGTGGTTGTAGATTTGACAAGCCCGGTTCACCTGGCCGTTGTCGAGATTCACGAGGAGGTCCACCGTGGCGACGTTCGCCGAAAAGCTCCGCTATCTGATCGACAATGTCCATCCCAAGGACCGGGGGCCGTTCACCATGAACGAGATCGTCGATGGCATCCGCAGCAACGGCGGATCCATCACCCAGGGCTACATCTCGATGCTGCTCAACGGGCAACGCCCCAATCCGGGACTGAAAGTCGTCCAGGATCTCGCCGACTTCTTCCGCGTCCCGCTGCAGTACTTCGCAGACGACGACTCGTTCGAAAAAGCTGTGCGGTACATCTCGTGGGTGCAATCCCTGCGAACCGAGGACGTCGAAGCGGCTGCTCGCACCTACAACCCCTACGACGACGA
Organism: Rhodococcus sp. GQ147; assembly: GCF_059759155.1. NCBI lineage: Bacteria > Bacillati > Actinomycetota > Actinomycetes > Mycobacteriales > Nocardiaceae > Rhodococcus > Rhodococcus sp. GQ147. The sequence goes on along the minus strand of NZ_JCAXDU010000032.1, from coordinate 2,790 downwards.
ACCCACCCGGCCCTAATAGGGGAAGTTCACGATCGCGAGATACGTCAACGGCGCAATGACCAGGCCGGTGACGGCACCGACCGCGATTTCTTTCCTCGTGTGATGCTTCAACCTCATCCGGGACCATGCGATCGCCGGCGCGAGGACCAATCCGGTCCACCACCAAGCAGACAGTGCGAGCGCGAGGACAGCGACAACGCCGCACCACACCCCCAAGTGCACCGACGCCTTGACGCCGACCCCACTGGTCCAGACTCCGATCCCCACCAGGGTCACCAAGCCCGCGCACGTCAGGGCGATCATCTCTTTCGGCCCCTGAGCTACGAGCTGCACGACGAGCGCCACAAGCACCAGGACGAGGATCGCCCCGATCAACCCATGACGTTCCGAATGCTCCGTCACGTGATGGTTCCCGATCCGATCACGCACCATCCCCCACACGATCAACGCCATCGGCAACACCCCGGCGAAGAGCGCAACGAAGGCGCCCCAGGCCGGATGACCGATCGCGAAACCGAGAATCAAGCACGACGCGATATTGACCGTCCACGGCGCAGCGATCTCGGTCAGCACCCTGGCCACCAGGTCTTTCACTTTCGCATCTCCGCCTTATCGCAGAGGTGAATATCCTGGAACGCCCTACCGACGGCGCGCACCCACTTCACCGCATCGAACCCAACCGGGGGCCGCAACCCATCGACCCCGATGCCTCCGGATTCCCCTGTATGCACCCATCGCGCGACCGACTCCGGAGTGGCCGGCAAGCCATGTTCGGGCAACTTGTCCACATCGGCCTGCATCGACAGCGCATCAAGCACCTCATTCGCCCGGTCCGCGGTACGCCGGGACGGATCGAACGAAGCCCACGACCCCCGGATCACCCCCGGCCAGCGTTCCTTCACTACCACCATGTACAGCTCCGCGAAGTCCCGACGCTGCTTCTGACTCCGGAAGACCCCCTCGATAGAAGACCACAGCAGCCCGAACGTGGTCAGAACCGCTCCGATCAGAGCCAGTTGGGTCGTCAGATCCAGCGCATACGTCGAGGTCTCGACCCACCCCAGGCGCGCCGCGACGATGTAGCCGCCCCGAATCCACGCATACGATGCCAGCACAGCAACCCCACAGGCCAGGATCGCCAGCCCCCGCCCTGAGGGCGTGCCCAAGTCCCAACCCAGCAACACGACCACAGTGATGACGGTGCACAGCACCGCTGCCACCCCCATCACGAAGGCCGCGGAGTCGGCATAGCCCGGCAGATGCACGTAGAGCTCGTCGAACTGGTAGCCATCGGTCGCCTGAGGAGCGTCCTCCGCCGAGAAGAACAACGCGACCGCCACCGCGGTTGCAGCCGTCGCTCCTGCCGACAGAGGTGCGATCCACCGCCGCTGGCGATCCACGTCGGGCACCCGAAGCGCCACGATGATGATCGACGCGCCGAGACAGATTCCGAAGAAGATCCCGTGCTTGACCGCCGACGTTGCGTTCGCAACCCCCACTGCCTCGCTGATGAGCCGATCGACCGCACCGACATTCACCGTCGTGTGCAGCGCCATAAAGATGAACACCACAGCGGTACCGAGCGTCAGAACCGAGCGCGAAGTGCGCCAACGCCACCACCGAGTGAGAGCCACCCACCACAACAAGACCGACACGACGATCGAAGCCAACACCGCTACAACGCCTCGTTCAGCAACGATCGAATCCGAGCCGACCGAGCCCCACCTGCCCCGGCAATCCGCCGACACAACTCCGATGCGAACGCCTCCGCCTCCACCTCGAGGCGCCGCCGAGGCTCGTCGAGACCGTCGAGCTGGCCACACTCGCGCAGCATCAAACTGGCCATGTCATGCCACTCCGGGGGAAGCGTCCGTTTTGCAGTCTCCAACGCGGGCACCCCCCTGTGCCCCAGCAGCATGTGCCCGAATTCATGAGCAACGGTCCGATCGGGAGTCGCGACCCACGGGGCGTAGTGAATCTCGTCCCGTTCCGGATAACTGCGCCAGAGCCCGAAGACGCCAGGGGCGAGATCGTCACTACGGACCACCTGCAAGGGACGGTCACGGAGCCGCTCGATCGTCGGAATCAGCCCGAAGACGGACGCTGCTTCATGCCCCCGCGCATGTGCAAGTAGTTCGCTCACTGCACCCACTACCGGGTCCATAGACGCCCTCCCACTCCTCGGCGCCTCACATCGCTCTATAAGAACTCGGCACACAACAAGTCGAGGGGTCGCAGCGATCGCGTCGACAGCCGACATCCCCCCGACGGAACATCGGCGAATCCGGAGATTCGACCGTGGGCATCGTACCGAGTTCTACGGGTTCAACATGTGATATGTGGCACCACGTATGCAGATGCGCGCACGACGATCGCCCCTCCCCCGCCACCCGTCGTAGTAAGCGGCCCTACCCATCCATCCCGGAGAAGGTCAGCAATGCTGGCCTACCTTTTCGTTTCTTCTGTTGGCCGGCCTTGTCGGCAATGCCATCGACCCTCTCCCCATGAAGGATCGGGAGGAGCGGGTGATCAGGCCCCTTTCAGATAAGCATTCCGCGTCTCGTGCATGCACTGCGTGCAATGCGTGTACGTCACGCAAGTGGGCTGCGCGTGCAGAGCGATCATTGCGTGCATTGCATGTCTCGCGCGCATTGCGTGCATTGCGTGCACGCGATGCATATGTTGCGTATGTTGCACGGCGTGTCTGCAACGCAAGCCACGCGAGATACGCAAGGATTGCACTGTCGGCACGCCACGCACGGCACGCCTGCAACGCAAGCCACGCGAGAA
>NZ_JCAXDU010000031.1:0-44449 GCF_059759155.1 Rhodococcus sp. GQ147 | reverse complement strand
AGGGCGTATGTCGAGGCGGGGTTGAATCATCTGGTGTTCCACGCGCCGGGTCATGATCAGAAGCGGTTCCTGGAGTTGTTCGAGCGCGACCTCGCCCCGCGCCTGCGCGCACTCACCTGACGTCCGACCCCGCAAGGTGCCGCTTCTCCGCTGAGTAGGAGCGGCACCGAGCAGCCCGACACCCCGCGCGTGCTGCAGACCCAGTCCTGACATCCCGCGACTCCCATGCCCGGCCGGACACCTCCGGCCGGGCGTGTGCGCGGGTACGCGGGACGGAGCAAAGTTTGCAGTTAGGGTGGAATCCATGAGTGCTGCTGCAGGGTCCGTCTCGAGCATCTACATCGCAGCTCCGGAAGGGGACACCGGGAAGTCGACGGTCGCCCTGGGCGTGCTGCAGACGCTGTGCGCGTCCACCGCCCGCGTCGGTGTCTTCCGTCCCATCGCGCGCTCCGACAGCGACATCGACTACATCCTCGAACTGTTGCTCGAACACACCACCGTCGACCTCGCCTACGAGGACTGCATCGGCGTCACCTACGACGACGTCCACGACGACCCGGACGCCGCGCTCAGCGACATCGTCGGCAAGTACCACGCGGTGGCGGACCGCTGCGACGCCGTCGTCATCGTCGGCAGCGACTACACCGAGATCGCCAACCCCAGCGAACTGTCGTACAACGCCCGCATCGCGGCGAACCTCGACGCCCCGGTACTGCTCGTCCTGCGCGGTTCCCGCCGCACGCCCTCGGAGATCGCCCAGCTCGCCGGTGTGTGTGCGAACGAGCTCGCGGGACAGCACGCGCATCTCGGCGCGGTGGTGGTGAACCGCTGCGACCCCCATGCACTCGACGAGATCGCCCGGGCTCTCGGCGACCGCACCGAACCGGTGTGGACGCTCCCGGAGGTGCCCGCACTGGTCGCGCCGACGATGGCCGAGCTGCAGACCGCGATCGGAGGCGAGCTCTACAGCGGTGACCCCGACCTGCTGCAGCGGGAAGCGCTGCGGATCATGGTCGGTGGCATGACCGCCGAACGGATTCTCGAGCGGCTCACCGACGGCGTCGTCGTCATCGCTCCCGCCGACCGCTCCGACGTCATCCTCGCGCTGGTCAACGCCAATGCCGCCGAAGGATTCCCGACGCTCGCCGGCATCATCATGAACGGGGGCCTACTGCCGCACCCGATGATCGCGCAGCTCGTCACGGCCTTGAAGCCGTCGCTGCCGATACTCACCACCGAACTCGGCACCTTCGACACCGCCTCGGCTGCCGACCGCACCCGAGGCCGCATGGCCCTCGGCGCACAGCGCAAGATCGACACGGCACTCGCGCTCATGGAACGACACGTCGATTCCCGTTCTCTGCTCGACCGGTTGCGACTGCCGCGACCGTCCGTGACCACCCCGCAGATGTTCGAATACCAGCTCATCGACCGCGCGCGGGCCCAGCAGCGGCACATCGTGTTACCCGAGGGCGAGGACGACCGCATCCTTCGAGCCGCCGGACGCGTGCTCCAGCGTGGCATCGCGAAGCTGACGATCCTCGGCGACGAGGCAGCCGTCCGCCAGCGGGCGTCGGAACTCGGGGTGGACCTGTCGCAGGCGCAGATCCTCGACCCGCGCACTTCCGAGCACGCCGACCGGTTCGCGGAGGAGTACGCGCGGCTGCGTGCCCACAAAGGCATGACCGTCGAACGTGCACGCGAGATCATGCGCGACATCTCATATTTCGGCACGATGATGGTGCACCTGGGACTGGCCGACGGCATGGTTTCGGGCGCGGCCCACACCACCGCCCACACGATCCGCCCCGCCCTCGAGATCATCAAGACCGAACCGGGCGTCTCCACGGTGTCGAGCATCTTCCTGATGTGCCTCGCCGACCGTGTCCTCGCGTACGGCGACTGCGCCGTCGTCCCCGACCCGACCGCCGACCAGCTCGCCGACATCGCGATTTCGTCCGCCGCGACCGCCGCCCGGTTCGGCATCGACCCGAGGGTCGCGATGCTGTCGTACTCCACCGGCGAATCCGGTTCGGGTGCCGACGTCGACAAGGTCCGCTCGGCCACGACGTTGGTCCGGGAGCGGCGACCCGACCTGCTGGTGGAAGGTCCGATCCAATACGACGCGGCGATCGAACCGACGGTCGCGAGCGCGAAGCTGCCCGACTCCGACGTCGCCGGACGCGCCACGGTGTTCATCTTCCCGGACCTGAACACCGGCAACAACACCTACAAGGCCGTGCAGCGCAGCGCCGGTGCCGTCGCCGTCGGACCCGTCCTGCAAGGCCTGAACAAGCCGGTCAACGACCTCTCGCGGGGCGCCCTGATCCAGGACATCGTCAACACCATCGCCATCACCGCGATCCAGGCGCAGGAGGAAGACGCGTGAGCAGCCCGAACCCGGTCACCGCAGGCACCGTCCTGGTCCTCAACTCCGGATCGTCGTCGATCAAGTTCCAGCTGATCGAACCGGAGAGCGGAAAGTCGCTGGCGCACGGACTGATCGAGCGGATCGGGGAACCGGAGGGCCGGATCGTCTTCCACCACACGGCGGGGGCGGACGAACGCAACGACGCCATCGCCGACCACCGGACCGGACTGCGTGCGGTACTGGAGATGCTCGAAGGGCTGGGCCGTCCGCTGCACGAGGTGGGCATCGTCGCCGTCGGACACCGACTCGTGCACGGCGGCAAGGTCTTCTACGAACCGACCCTGATCGACGACGACGTGGTCCGCGCCGTCGACGAATTGTCGATCCTTGCGCCCCTCCACAATCCGGCGAACGTCGTGGGAATGGAGGTCGCGCGGGAGGAACTGCCCGACATCCCCCATGTGGGTGTCTTCGACACCGCCTTCTTCCACGGTCTTCCGCCGCACGCGGCGACCTATGCGATCGACCGCGACATCGCCCACAAGCACGACATCCGGCGGTACGGATTCCACGGTACTTCACACGAATACGTGTCGGGGCGTGCCGCGGAGTTCCTCGGACGCGACATCGCGGACCTGAATCTGGTTGTGCTCCATCTGGGTAACGGTGCGTCGGCGTCGGCGGTCGCAGGTGGGAGCCCGATCGACACCTCGATGGGACTGACCCCGCTCGAGGGTCTCGTCATGGGCACGCGCAGCGGCGACATCGATCCGGGTGTCGTCATGCACCTCAACCGAGCGGCCGGGTTGAAGGTCGACGCCATCGACGACCTGCTCAACCGGCATTCGGGCCTGAAGGGGCTGTCGGGTGTCAACGACTTCCGGGCTCTGCTGAAGCTCGTCGGCGAGGGCGACGAGGACGCGCGACTCGCGTACGAAGTCTACGTGCATCGCATCCGGAAGTACGTGGGCGCCTACACCTTCGAGCTCGGCGGCGTCGACGCGATCGTGTTCACCGGTGGGGTGGGGGAGAACAACGTCGACGTCCGGCGCGACAGCCTCTCCGGCCTCGACCGGCTCGGCATCGTCGTCGACGATGCGCGCAACACTGCCGACGACGACGGGGAACGCCGGATCTCGGCCGACTCGTCGCAGGTGGAGGTGCTCGTGATCCCCACGAACGAGGAACTCGCCATCGCCCGCGCGGCCGTGCAGTTCGCCCGGCGCTGACTTCTGATCAGGTCAAACTGCGCGGCCGGATCGCGTTCGCGAGGTCGACGAGGGTGTAGCGGTGTGTGCGGGAAGGGGCGTTGCGCGCCAATTGCCGCAGCGCCGCCTCGGTGCCCAGGCGTAGTCCCTTCTCGGTGAACGGTACGTCGAGGATGCGGTCGTACTCGCGACTCGATGCCCGTCCACTGCGCACCCATTCGAGCGCTGTCCCAAGGACCAGTGCGCGCATCTGCAGGGCGCGACCCTCGTCGGGAGGCAGCGACGCGATCCGGTGCGCGGCCTCGCGCAGATCCGCCTCGGAGATCTCCTCGACGCGACCGCCTCGTAACAGGATCAGCGCGGCGGTCATGGTCGCGGCACTGTGGTGCCGGGAGGTCGTGGGGACCTCGTCGAGCACGTCCACGGCGGCGCGGATTTCGTCGCGGGCGGTGAGCTGGCGTGCCAACCCGAAGGCCGCGCTGACGACGGCGTGATCGGTGCGCCACACGACCCGGTAGGACTGCTCGCAGAAGCGTCGCCACGCGTCGGGGTCGTCGCTCTCCCAATGCTGCAGCGTCAGTTCGGCGGTGGCCCCGAGTGCGATCTTCGGGGCGATCTCACCCGGAAGCGCGTGCAGCACCTTGTCGAACCGGGCGAACGCTGCCTCGTAGTCGTCCTGCAGCAGTTCGGCGATGCCGGCGTACCAGTCCATGCGCCAGTCGTCGCCGAACTCGCGCTCGAGGCGGGTGAGGATCTCCACCGCGCTGTCGACCTGCCCGAGATCGAGATGGGCGCGGACCTCGGCGAGGGTGATCTCCTTGGAGAACGACACGTCGGATGCTCCGACGACCCGCCCGACCCCGTTCTCGCGCGCGTGCCGGAGCGAGTCGAGGGTCTGCTGCGGTTCGCTGTGCACCGCGGCGGCGAGGAGCGCGGCACTCGGATCGTTGGGGTCGAGCAGGGGGACGGGCAGTGCCGCCGCGACATCCTGGCCCCGCAGTTTGGGGTCGCGCTCGATCCCGTCGGCGTACACGTCGGTGGGGACGAGTGCCTCGTCGGTGCCGAAGGTCGTGCGGGGCGGGCTGAACAGCCGGGACAGTCCGGGGTGTTCGGTGCCGAGTTTCTTCGACAGGATCTCGCGCAGCACACCGGTGAGCTGTCCGTGCAATTCGTCGGCGGACGAGAAGCGCTGCTGCGGATCGGGGTTCGTGGCCCGCAGGAGCAGGCGGTGGAAGGAGTCGAACTCGTCGAGCAGGGGAGCCTGCTCGGGGGTGGGCAGACCGTCGCGGTAACGGCCTTTGTCCGAGGGCATGTCGAGGGTGAGCACCGCGAGTGTGCGTCCGACCGTGTAGATGTCGCTCGCGACCGTCGGCCCGGTCCGGACGATCTCGGGTGCTTGATATCCCGGCGTCCCGTACAGATAGCCGTATCCCTCGATCGCGGAGACGGCGCCGAGGTCGATGAGTTCGATCTGCTCGTCGGTGACCATGATGTTCTCGGGCTTGAGGTCGTTGTAGACCAGTCCGATGTCGTGCAGATACTGCAGTGCCGGTAGCACTTCGAGCATGTATGCGATGGCCTGTTCGACGGGGATGCGGTTCGGTGGGGGATAGTTGTCGAGCACGGTACGCAGGGTGTGACCACCCAGGTACTCCATGACGATGTATCCCATCGGGGTGCCGTCGGGTGAGGGGTGCTCGACGAAGTTGTAGATCTGCACGATGCTCGGATGGCTGACCTCGGCCAGGAACTGGCGTTCGGCCACCGCGACCGCCTGGGCCTCGGCGTCGCCACTCTGCAGCAGGCCCTTCAGCACTACCCAGCGGTCGCTCACGTTGCGGTCGATCGCGAGGTAGATCCATCCCAGTCCGCCGTGGGCGAGACAACCCTGCACCTCGTACTGCCCGGCGACGAGGTCCCCGCGGTGCAGGGCCGGAGTGAACTGGAAATGTGTTCCGCACTGGGGGCAATCACCTTCTGTGGGACCCGGCCCCGACGGGGTGCTGCGTCCCACCGGTTGTCCGCACTTCGCGCAGAACCTCTTGCCTTCGGAGACGTGAGGATCGCGGAGGACGGCGTCGACCGGATCCTTCGTGGTGGGGACCGGCACGTCGACGAGGCCGGCGATGCGGCGACGCTGGGTTCCGCGCGGCCGGATGCGGCGGTTCGACGAACGTTGGGAGGACGAACGCTGGGAGGACGAGCCGGACCAGATCGACGAGCGCTGGGTGGAGTCGGGCCGCGTGGCGGGGACGGGGCCGCGTTCGGTGGCAGGTCCGGCATCCCCGGCCGCCCGCGCGGTGGCCGGTCCCGAGTCGCTGGTCGACGGCTCGGTCGCGGGCCCGGAATCCGCTGCGCGCCTAGTGGCGGGCCCGGAGTTCACTGCCCGTTCGGTGGCGGGCACAGAGTTCACTGCCCGCTCGGTGGCGGGCCCGGAGTTCACTGCCGGTTCGGTGGCGGGGCCGGAATCGGCCGACGGGGTATCGGCCGGTTCGGGTTCGTCGGACATGGCCGTCACTTCCGGTAGTTCGGTGTCGGGGGTGACGGAGTGGGACCGAGCACCCGCAGGTACTTCTCGTACAGCGCCGTCCACGTCCCGTCGGAGCGGATCCGTTCGAGGGTGGCGTTGACGAAGCGTACGAGCTCGTCGCTGCCCAGCCGGATTCCGATTCCGTACGGCTCCGATCCCAGGGAGGGGCCGACGAGTTCGAGATAGGGGTCCTGTGAGGCGAGTCCGGCGAGGATCGTGTCGTCGGTGCTCACGGCGTCGACCTGCTGTTGCTGGAGGACGACGAGGCAGTCGGCCCACGACGGCACGGTGAGGATCGACGCCGACGGCTGCACTTCTCGCATCCGGAGCAGCGAGGTGGTGCCCTCGACGATGCACACGCGCCGGCCGGCGAGATCGGCGGCGGAGCGGATGCCGGATCCCCGGACGACGAGCACGCGCTGCTGGGCTCGGAAGTACTCGGTGGAGAAGTCGACCTTCTCGCGTCGGGCGCACGTGATGCTCATGGTCTTCGCGACGATGTCGACGGTGGAGTCCTGCAGCGCCTTCTCGCGCTCGGCCGACGACAGGATGCGGTAGTCGACGAGGTCGGGATCGCCCAGGAGGTCGCGGGCGAGCTCACGTGCGATGTCGACGTCGAAACCGGTGATGCGCCCGGTCGCGGTGTCGCGGTAGCTCATGAGGTTGCTGCCGGTGTCGAGGCCGACGATCAGCCGGCCGCGCGTGCGGATCCGATCGATCGCAGGTCCGGTGGCGTTCGGATCCGGGGGAAGCGAGGCGGTGGGATCGCCGCAGTCGGGGGCGGGCGGTGTGGCCACCGACGACTCGAGCATCCGCGCGTTCTCGGGAAGCGGGAGAGAGGTCGTCGTCCCTTGGAGGCCGGGGGCGCGCGGTGGGGGGTCGGTCGCGCACCCGCCGGCGAGTGCGGCGACGACGCACAGGCCCGCGACGAGAACGCGCTCTCTCACTGGTACTCCTTCAACCGGGGCCGGAGACCGACCCACACGCCGACCAGCGCCACCGTCAGCAGCACCACCGACATCGGTGCGAGGCCGGCGAGGGTGCGGGAGGCGCGGAACTCGTTGTCGCGCAGTTCGGTGCGGGTGTCGTCGATTCCTTCCGTCAGGGCCGCATCGAGAGCGACGAACCGGGCGGTGGACTCGCCGGGACCTGCACCGACCGCGAGGACCGAGGCCGCTGCGTAGTCGCCGCGGACGAGGGCGTCGACCATGCGTGCATGCGAGTTGATCCATGCGTCGTGCGCCGACCGGGCGGTCTCCACTGCCTCGGCGCCCGCCTCGAGGGCGGAATCGCGACCGTACTCGTCGAGGATGTCGCCGAGCCGCGCCATGTTGGTCTCGAAGGTGTCGTCGTACGCGCCGGTCGTGTCGCGCCGGGCGATCAGCAGGGTCTCGGCGGTACGCGACTGCTGGGCGAGGATCCGGCCCTCGGTGAGATCGGCGAGCGGTGCCGCACCGCGCTCGATGGCGCGTTCGGTGGCACTCGACGAGGCCAGGCCCGCGACGAGCAACCAGCACAGCAGCGCGCCGGTCGCGCCGATCGCGACGAGGATTCCGGGATTGAGGGTGCGACGACTGCGGCGGCTCACGACGGCGTGCGCCACGCACAGGGCAGCGACCGTGACGAGGAGCAATCCGATCGCGAGCCAGGGCGGTCGCACCGCGTCGCGCTGGGTGTCCTCGACCGCGGCGACGCCGCGCGTGTGCAGTTCCTGCGCGGCGGGGAGCAGTTCGGTCTGCATCAGGTGCGAGGCCTCGCCGAGATATGCGGCGCCGACCGGATGCCCGGTGCGGTTGTTGGTGCGAGCCGTCTCGATGAGACCCGTGTAGACGGGCAGCAGCCGCCCGATCTCCGTCAGGTTGTGCGCGGTCTCGCGGTCGGCATCGGTCAGGCCGGTCGCCGCGATGACGAGATATTCCGCGGCCTCGTTGGTCGCCCGGATGTAGCGACTGCGCACCGCCTCCGGTTCGAGTCCGCCCGAGATGAAGCCCGTCACGGCGGCGGCGTCGGCCACCGACAGCGCGCTGTAGAGATTCTGGGCCGCGCTGGCGAGCGGCTCGATGGACGCGAGGAGACGATCGTGGGTGGCCTGCCTGCCGGACACCATCGTTGCGGAGACCGCTGCCGAGGCGACGAGCAGCACGGTGAGCACCACCCCGAGGACCACCAACCGGACCGGCGTGGACCGGAGCAGGGCACGAGCGTCGTCGAACCGGGCGTCCGGAGTGTCCGTATCGGCGTCGTCGCGGATGTGGCTCTCGACAGGAGCGAAGGGAGGGGTGATCCGTACGTCCACCGGGCACTCCCTTCCTCGTGTCGAGCGGTCTGAGGGGAGCATATAAGCAGCCCGGCGGTATTGTTGCCGTCCACGGACGGCGGGGATCCGGTACCGGGCACAGGTCCGGGCGAGGGCGGGTCGGAGAGGCGGACGCAATGCGTGGAGACGGTGACGGCTGGGCGGTCGGACCGGACGGCGAGAAGCGCTGGGGACGGCACGGCGCCGCAGGTCTGCTGCTGCGCGCTCCGCTCGCGGACGGTCGCCCCGCGGTTCTCCTGCAGCATCGGGCGGCATGGTCGCACCAGGGCGGGACGTGGGCACTTCCCGGTGGAGCGCGCGACTCGCACGAGAGCACCGTCGACGCCGCCGTGCGGGAGGCCCACGAGGAGGCCGGCATCGATGTCGCGGCCGTGACGGTACGCGCCGAACGCGTCACGTCCGGTCTCGCGGGCGGATGGACCTACACCACCGTCGTCGCCGACGCCACCGAAACTCTCGTGACCAGTCTCAACCAGGAGAGCACCGAACTGCGCTGGGTGCCCGAACCGGAGGTCGAGGCGATGCCGCTGCACAGCGGCTTCGCCGAGGCGTGGCCGTCGCTGCGCACCTCACCGGTACGCATGCTGCTCGACACCGCGAACGTGCTCGGAGCGAGCGGCCCCACCGGATGGTGGCGCGACCGCCCCGGCGCGACGAGCGCACTGCTCGCCGACCTCGCCGCGGTCCTGCCCCGCACCGTCGAAATTCCCGACGGGACGTTCGGCTGGGTCCCCCGCGTCGAAGCGGTCCTCGAAGGGCATGCCCGCGACGCGACGATCGACGACGTCCGGATCCCGGTGCACAGCGCGGACGGCAGCGGCGACGACGAACTGACCCGGCTGGCCTCCACCACGACGGCCGTGGTCGACCCCGGTGTGACGGTCGTGGTCACCGCGGATCGCGGTCTGCGCGCACGGTTGCCCGAGGGCACGATCGCGATGTCGCCCTCGGCCGTGCTGGGCTGGCTGTAACGCCTCAGGTCGGGAGTGCGGCCTTCAGCGCCGCCGCGGCTGCCCGCGGATCGGATGCCTTCGTGATCGCCCGGACCACCGCGACCCGCGTGGCACCGGCGTCGAGCACCTCGGGGAGTCGCTCGAGATCGATGCCGCCGATCGCGAACCACGGCCGTGCCGGCTGCGACTGCGTGACCTCGCGCGTCACCTCCAGCCCCGCTGCGGTCCGTCCCGGCTTGGTCGGTGTGTCCCACACCGGCCCGGATGCGAAGTAGTCGACGCCCTCCTCGATGTCGGCGAGCGCAGCCTGCGCGCGGCTCGACGTCGAGCGGCCGATGACGATCTCGTCGCCGAGGATCTGCCGCGCGTGCCGCACCGGCAGGTCGCCCTGACCGAGATGCAGGATGTCGGCGCCCGACGCGAGCGCGATGTCGGCGCGGTCGTTCACGGCCAGGAGCGCACCGTGGCGTGCACACGCCTCGCCGATGATCTCGAGGGCGGCGAGTTCCTCGCGTGCCTCGAGGCGTCCGAACTTCTTCTCGCCGGCCGAGTCCTTGTCGCGCAACTGGACGATGTCGACCCCACCGGCGAGGGCCTCCTCGACGAACCGTGCGAGGTCGCCGGTGTCCCGGCGAGCGTCGGTGCACAGATACAACCGGGCGGTCGCGAGGCGGCCGCGCGGGTCGGGATGGTTGCCGCGATAGGTGGTCACGACCAAGACGGTAGCCTCTAAGCAGAAAGTGACGACACGGGAGTCCCGAGGTTCGCGGGGCTGAGAGGGGGCCTGCCGGCCCCGACCGTTATGACCTGACCCGGATCATGCCGGCGCAGGGAGTGAGGTGGACCAATGGCAACTGTGGCCGTCGTGGGTGGCGGAGTGATCGGGCTGTCGATCGCATGGCGCGCGGCCCGCGCGGGACACGTCGTGACCGTGCACGACCCGAATCCTGGTAGCGGAGCCTCGTGGGTGGCCGGAGGAATGCTGGCACCGCTGTCCGAGGGCTGGCCCGGTGAGGACCACGTCCTGTCCCTGGGAGCGGCCTCCCTCGAACGCTGGCCCGGCTTCGCGGAGGCGCTGCGCACGGAGACCGGCGTCGATGTGTTCACCGCCCAGGCGTCCCTGACCGTCGCGCTCGATGCGGCCGATGCGGCCGACCTGCGGACCGTCGCCGAATGGGTGGGGGAGCAGGGGCACGAGATGCGGCTGCTCTCCCGCGCCGAGATCCGGGAGTTCGAGCCGTCCCTCGGTCCGAAGGTCCGTCTCGGACTCCTCGCCCCCACCGAGTCGTCGGTCGACAACCGTACGCTCGTCGACGCCCTGCGCGTCGCGGCCACCGCGGCCGGGGTGCGTTTCTCCGACGCCGCCGTCCACGATCTCGCCGACCTTCCCGACGATCAGGTGGTGCTCGCCGCCGGCTCGGCGTCGGCGCGACTGTGGCCGGGCCTTCCGGTCCGTCCGGTCAAGGGCGAGATCCTGCGCCTGCGGGTGCGGCCGGGCGCGACTCCGCCGCCGCAGCGCACCGTGCGCGCGAGTGTCCACGGACGCCCCGCCTATCTGGTGCCCCGCCACGACGGCCTCGTCGTGGGCGCCACACAGTACGAGGCGTCCGACACACAGGTCACGGTGGCCGGGGTGCGCGATCTGATCGCCGACGCCGAGAAGATCTTTCCTGCGCTCGGCGAGTACGAACTGTTCGAGGCGAGCGCGGGCCTGCGCCCGATGACCCCCGACAACCTGCCGCTGATCGGCCGGCTCTCCGATCGTGTCGTCGCCGCGACCGGCCACGGCCGCAACGGTGTGCTGCTCACGCCGCTCACCGTCGACGCGGTGCTCGCCGAACTCGGTGGGCGGTCGCTGGCCGACGCGCAGTACGCCTGTCCTGGACGAATTACGGAAGCGAGTGTGGGATGACGAACGTGTCCGTGGGCATCACCGTCAACGGTGAGGACAAGTACTACGACGCGGCCCCGACCGTGTCACAACTGCTGAACGAGCTCGGTCTGCCCGAGAAGGGCATCGCGGTCGCCGTCGACGGTGTCGTGTGCCCGCGCGGCCGCTGGTCGGAGCCGGTCACACGCGGAGCGAGCATCGAGATCCTCACGGCGGTCCAGGGTGGCTGACACACACGATCCCGGCGCCGACCTGCCGCAGCTGACCATCGCCGGCCGCACCTTCGGGTCGCGGCTGATCACCGGCACCGGTGGCGCGGCGAACCTGGCCGTGCTCGAGGAGGCACTCGTCGCGTCGGGCACCGAACTGACCACCGTCGCGATGCGCCGCGTCGACGCGGCCTCCGGAACCGGTGTCCTCGACCTGCTGCGCCGCCTCGGCATCGAACCGCTGCCGAACACTGCCGGGTGCCGCGGCGCGAAGGAAGCCGTGCTGACCGCGCAGCTCGGGCGGGAGGCGCTGGAGACCGACTGGGTGAAACTCGAGGTCATCGCCGACGAACGGACGCTGCTGCCCGACGCCATCGAACTCGTCTCCGCGGCCGAACAACTCGTCGACGACGGCTTCGTCGTCCTGCCGTACACGACCGACGATCCCGTCCTCGCGCGGCGCCTCGAGGACGTCGGTTGTGCCGCGGTGATGCCGCTCGGCTCGCCGATCGGGACCGGCCTCGGTATCTCGAACCCGCACCACATCGAGATGATCGTCGAGGCTGCGGGTGTGCCGGTGATCCTCGACGCGGGAATCGGAACCGCCTCCGACGCGGCGCTCGCGATGGAACTCGGTTGCGACGCCGTGCTGCTCGCGACCGCCGTCACCCGCGCGAAGGATCCGGCGCTGATGGCGTCGGCGATGCGTCACGCCGTCGAAGCGGGATTCCGTGCCCGGCACGCCGGCCGGATCCCGAAACGCTTCTGGGCCCAGGCATCTTCGCCGATGGAGCCGTGACCGGTACGGGAAACCCCTGAGCACCTTGGTGTTCAGGGGTTTCCGATTGTCACGCGACGGGTTACCGATCGGTCTGTACGATCCCCGGGCATGACAGTTGCACACAGAATTTTCGCTGCCGCCGCTGCCGGGCTCATGGGCACTGTCGTCGCCGTCGCGGCGCCGGGTGTCGCGGGCGCCCAGGAACCGTGTCAGATGGGCTGGTCGAACACCGGACCGAGGTCGTGCGCGACGACGGAGTTGTCCACGCCACCCGTGCTGACATTGGGCGACGGCATCTGCGCCGGCATCGTGCGCGCCGGTGGAACCGCCTTCGACGGCCCGCTCTACGAGTACTCCTCGGCGCCGGGTGCCACCCACGGGATCGAACTGCGGATCACGCAGGGCTACTCGCTTCTCGGCGAGTGGACGCCGAGCATCCTGAACTGCGACGTCACCGTCGCTTTCGACTGGCACAACCTCGACACCGGTGCCCGCGGTACGGAGACCCGCTTCGTGCCGGCCTTCCACACGAGCACCCGGCCGTTGGTCATGCACGTGTTCCCCGGGCCCGGCCGCGTCGCCCTGACGATGCGTACCGAGCGACCGAGCATCCCGGTCACCACCGAGGTCTTCGTCCCCTGACGCACCGCGTGCGGCTCCGGGGAGTGTGATCGGATGCGCTCGCCGGAGCCGCACGTAGGGTGGTGCGCATGATCGAAGTGACCGGCTTGACCAAGACCTTCGGGTCCACGACCGCGGTCGACGACCTGACGTTCACGGTCCGTCCCGGCATCGTCACCGGCTTCCTCGGCCCCAACGGCGCGGGGAAGTCCACCACGATGCGCATGATCCTGGGGCTGGACCGGCCGACCTCGGGAACCGCACTGATCGAAGGGAAGCCGTACAGCGAGCTGACACGGCCGCTCACCACCGTCGGGGCGTTGCTCGACGCGAAGTGGGTGCATCCCAACCGGTCGGCGCGGTCGCATCTCGCCTGGCTGGCCGCGTCGAACGGTCTGCCCGCCTCGCGTGTCGACGAGGTTCTGCGCCAAGTGGGACTGACGGAGGTCGCGGGCAAGCGCGCCGGCGGCTTCTCGCTCGGCATGTCGCAGCGACTCGGTCTCGCCGCCGCACTGCTCGGCAACCCGCGCGTGCTGCTGTTCGACGAACCGGTCAACGGCCTCGACCCCGAGGGCATCGTGTGGATCCGGAGGTTCATGCAGGCGCTCGCCGCGGAAGGCCGCACGGTGCTCGTGTCCAGCCACCTGCTCTCGGAGATGGCGCAGACCGCCGAACATCTCATCGTCATCGGCCGTGGACGGCTCATCGCCGACACCTCGGTGAAGGCGTTCGTCGACCGCGCGTCCGACTCGTTCGTCGTCGTGCGCAGCCCGCAACTCGACGAGCTGCGCACCGCGCTCACCGAACGCGGGCACACCGTGCGGGAGGACGACGGTGCCCTGCACGTCTCGGGCGCTCCGGCGGCGGAGATCGGCGAACTCGCTGCGACCCGGTCGATCGTGCTGCACGAACTCGCGGGACGCAACGCGTCGCTCGAGGAAGCGTTCATGAAACTCACCGGTGGCGAGGTCGAATACCACGGATCCGGAGTCGACGACGTCATGAAGGGTGGACTGTGATGAGTACGGCGCTCGACACACTGCGGGCCGAACGGATCAAGCTCACGTCGGTGCAGTCACCGCTGTGGTGCACCCTCGTCATCGTCGCCCTCGGCCTGGGTCTGGCCGCGATCCTCGGGTCGGTCTCCCGCGCGTCGGCCGGGATGGACGACGAACTGGGACGGTTCTATCCGACCGTGGACGTCGCGGTCAGCGGCGTCACTGGCTTCGGTGTGCTGGTGCTCATGATCCTCGCGGCACTGTCGGTCACCAGCGAATACCGTTTCGGGGTCATCCGCACGACCTTCCAGGCCACCCCGAACCGCACCCTGCTCCTGACGATGAAGGCCCTGCTCATCGGTGTGCTGGGCGCGGTGCTGACACTCGCGGTCTCGTTCGGTGCCTTCTACCTCGCGAAGGCACTGGCCGGGCCCGACGCAGGTCGCGAACTCGTCCTCAGCGGCGGCACGGCGTGGCGCGCGGTCTACGGCACCGCGATCTACGCGTTCCTGTGCGTCTTCCTCGCGGTCGGTGTGGGCACGCTGTTGCGGCAGTCGGCCGGCACGATCGCGCTGCTGATGCTGTGGCCGCTGCTGCTCGAGTCGTTGTTCGCGCTGTTCGGTTCGGTGGGCCGCGAGATCCAGCCGTTCCTGCCGTTCGCGAACGCGAACAACTTCCTGGGTATCGGGCAGGGAATCGAATTCCACTGGGGTCCATGGGGATCGCTCCTGTACTTCGCGGCCTTCTCGTTCCTGGTGTTCGCGGCCTCACTCGTGGTGGTCAACCGCCGCGACGCCTGAGGTACTACCTCGACACGCCGCAGGTTCTGCCTCCGCACACTGCGCCGCACGGTTTCCCCGTGCGGCGCAGTGCTTTTGTGTACGCTCGGTCGATGGCGCGGGCGCAGACGAGATACGGCATGCGGGGAGCGGCCCTGATCGCCGCCGGTGTACTGCTGACGGCGGGATGCTCGGAGGCGGAGGCGCCGCCCGTCGACCCGACGGCGCTCGCCGACGCCGTGCAACTCGATGCCGTCATGACGCACCTGACGGAACTCGAACGGATCGCCGGCGAGAACGACGGAAACCGTTCGCTCGGGACCCCCGGCTACGACGCGAGCGTCGACTACGTCGCCGGAGCCCTGCGCGACGCCGGATTCGACGTGCAGACACCGGAGTTCGACACGACCCTGTTCGCCGTCGAGAACGAGCAGCTCACCGTCGACGGGGAGCCGATGGGCGTGAGCGCACTCGGCATGTCGCCGTCGACGGGACCGGAGGGGCTCACCGCGCGCGTCGTGCGCATCGCCCCCGACGACACCCCCGGTTGCGAGGCCACCGACTACGACGGCATCGACGCGACCGGCGCGGTGGTGATCGTCGATCGCGGCGTGTGCACCTTCGCCGTCAAGGAGCAGGTCGCCGCCGAACGGGGAGCGGCCGCGCTGCTCGTCGCCAACAACGAGGACGGCCCGCTCGCCGCCGCCGGTCTCGGGGCGGAATCGAACCCCCGCATCCCGGTCGGAGGCGTGGCCGGGGCCGACGCCGAGCGCCTGTTCGCCGCGACCACCGTGACGGTGACACTCCAGACCCGCACCGAGGACCGGAAGTCGCGCAACGTGATCGCGCAGACGCGCACCGGCTCGACCGACGACGTGGTCGTCGTCGGCGCGCACCTCGACAGCGTCCCCGAAGGACCGGGGATCAACGACAACGGAACCGGCGTCGCCGCCGTCCTCGAGACCGCGCTGCAACTCGGCAGCGAGCCGGGCGTGACCAACGCCGTGCGGTTCGCGTTCTGGGGCGCCGAGGAGGTCGGACTGGTCGGCTCCACGAGGTACGTCGAGTCGCTGTCCGACGAGGAACGACTCGACATCGCCCTGTACCTGAACTTCGACATGCTCGGCTCGCCCAACGCCGGATATCTGGTGTTCGACGGCGACGACTCCGACGCCGTCGGTGAAGGACCCGGACCGGAGGGCTCGGCGGGTATCGAACGGACCTTCGCGCAGTTCTTCGACGAACGCGGAATCGAGGTCGGCGGAACGGATTTCGACGGTCGTTCCGATTACGGTCCGTTCGTCGCCTTCGGCATCCCCGCGGGCGGGGTGTTCACCGGCGCCGACGACGTCAAGACCCCCGAACAGGCCGGCCTGTGGGGTGGCACCGCCGACCAGCCCTTCGACCCGAACTACCACACCCCCGAGGACACCCTGGCCGGCATCGACCGCGACGCGTTCGCCGCGGCGGCCGCCGCCGTCGCCTACGGCACGGCTGTCTACGCGAATTCGATCGACGGACCCGACGGGGTGCCCGCAGGTGACCAGCGGGCCGAGGTGCGCGCCGAGTTCACCGAGTGAAGACGGGCGCGATCAGCGCTCGTGCAGTCGCCACAACGGGTTGACCGGGCCGTGGCCGTGACCGAGGTCGTAGGACCACTCGAGGCACTTCGTGATCCATTCCTTCGCGAACTCGACTGCCTCGGGCACCGACCGGCCATGCGCGAGGGCGGACGCGATCGCGGCTGCGAGCGTGTCGCCGCCGCCGTGGTCGTTGCCGGTCTCGATGCGCGGCGTGCTGAACTCGAGGAAACGGTCGCCGTCGAACAGCAGGTCGGTGCTCTTCTCCGAGCTGCGCAGATGACCGCCCTTGACGATCACCCACTGGGCGCCGAGCGCATGGAGCGCTTCGGCGGCGCGCCGGGCCGACGCGTCGTCGACGACCTCGATGCTCGTGATCAGCCGTACCTCGTCGAGATTCGGGGTGACGACGGTGGCGAGGGGGATGAGCACCCCGCGGATCGCGTCGAGCGCGTCGGAGTGCAGCAGCGGGTCGCCGTGCATCGATGCGCAGACCGGGTCGACGACGAGCGGTACCTCCATGTCGCGGCCGATGCCCACCTCGGAGCACACCTGTGCGACGGCCTCGATGATCTGCGTGGAGGCGAGCATGCCCGTCTTCGCTGCGGACACCCCGATGTCCTCGACCACGCACCGCACCTGGTCGGCCACGGTCTCGGCGGGGATCTCGTGGAACCCGCGGACGCCGACGGAGTTCTGGACGGTGACGGCGGCCACCGCGACGCATGCGTGCACACCGCACATCGCCATCGTGCGGGAATCGGCCTGGATGCCGGCTCCGCCTCCGGAGTCGGTGCCGGCGATGGTGAGGGCTCGAACCGGGGTCTCGCCTCGAGGCGACAGGGGCAGAAGGTCCACGCGGACACCCTACCGAGGGTGTGTTCGAACACGGCCGGGAGGCGCTGAGGCGGGTGCACTTTGCGAAACACGACAGCGTTGCTGCCGGTGGTCGCCTCGTTGCTCTATAGTGGCATAGGTCACAGTTCGATCACGCAACACCCCTATTGGAGGCGCTCATGAACACGAGTTCGCCGGACCTCGCCGTGTCGGACAACGCCGACCAGAACCGGTTCGAACTGCGCCTCAACGGCGATCTCGTCGGCATCCTGGCGTACTACGACTTCGAACGCGTTCCGGCGCCGAACCCGCCGGTCGTCGACTTCATGCACACCGTGATCGTCGAGGATTTCGGTCATCGGGGTCTCGCGGCCGTCCTCGTCGGTGGTTCGCTCGATCTCGCTCGCAGCCGAGGCTGGCGGGTGCGGCCGGTGTGCACCTATGTGCAGCGATTCGTGTCGTCGCACGAAAACTACCGCGACGTCGTCGTGGCTCTCGAGCTGCCGCGCACGGACCCCCACCGCAAAGAGACCCGGCGCAAGCAGCCGCAGCGCAAGGTGCCTGCCCGCAAGGCCTGATGCCTGTGCGGGCGGTCCACCCGACGCGGGACCTGCTCAGAGGTCGAGGTCGACGACGACCGGTGCGTGGTCGCTCGCGCCCTTGCCCTTGCGTTCGTTGCGGTCGATCTCGGCGCCCGTCACCCGTGCCGCGAAGGCCGGTGATCCGAGGACGAAGTCGATCCGCATCCCCTGCTTCTTGGGGAAGCGCAGCTGGGTGTAGTCCCAGTAGGTGTAGACCCCGGGGCCGGGCGCGTACGGACGGACGACGTCGGTGTAGCCGACGTCGGCGAACGCGTGGAAGGCGTCGCGCTCGGGCTGCGAAGTGTGCGTCTTGCCCTCGAAGAAGGCCGGATCCCACACGTCGTCGTCGGTGGGGGCGACGTTCCAGTCGCCGACCAGCGCGATGGGCTGCCCGGGCGCTGCGGTGGCCCAGGCGTGCGCGTCGGCGCGCAGCTTGGCGAGCCAGTCGAGCTTGTAGGTGTAATGCGGGTCGTTGAGGTCGCGGCCGTTGGGGACGTACAGGCTCCACACGCGCACACCCGCGCACGTCGCCCCGATCGCCCGCGCCTCGAGCGCCGGATCGACCTCCGGGTCCTTGGAGAAACCGGGCTGGTCCTCGAAGCCGATCTGCACGTCGTCGAGGCCCACGCGCGACGCGATGGCCACACCGTTCCACTGGCTCAGTCCGACGTGCGCGACGCGGTAGCCGAGCTCCTCGAAGCGTTCGTGCGGGAACTGCTCGTCCTTGCACTTGGTTTCCTGCATCGCGAGCACATCCGTGTCGGTTCGCTGCAACCAGTCGAGGATGCGGTCGGTACGGGCACGGACGGAGTTCACATTCCAGGTAGCAAGGCGCACACGCCCACTGTAGGCGACCTATCCGACGGGTTCGGAGGCGTATCGGTAGCGGTGGTGGTCGACGAAGCCGAGTTCGCGATACAGGGCGCGCGCCGCGGTGTTCGACTCCTCGACCTGCAGATATGCGTGGGTCGTGCCGTGCTCGCGTGCCCAGCGCAGCACGGCACCGCACACGAGTGTGCCGAGTCCGCGACGCCGGTGTTCGGGAGCGACCTCGACGGTCGACAGACCCACCCAGCGGCGTCCGTCCGGCGCATCGGTGATCGCCGCGCGGCAGATCGCCAGGGGCGGCTGCCCGGGTGCACCGATGCGGCCGAACCCGAGGATCCCCGCGGCCACCGAGCCGAGCACGTCCTGCGCGAGCAGCGGGTCGGCGTCGGCGCGGTGGAGCGACATCCAGTCGGCGTCCGGCCGGTCGGTGATCGTGACCGGGGTGGGCTCCGGCGGCAAGGGGATGTTCGCGAGGTCGGCGCCCATCACGAGCACCGGCTCCGAGGTCGGCCACCCCTCGGGGATCCGGGCGAGTCGATCGGGCACCAGCAGCCGCAGCGGCAATCCGCGTGCCGCGAACCATTCACGGAGCCGGGCGCGCACCGCCGGATCGGCGGGGTCCGCCACGGTGCCGCGTTCACCCAGCGGCGTTGCCGAATTGGCGCGCCGGGTGAAACCGTGTCCGGCGCGCACGAGCCAGCCGTCCACCCAGGCCGATTCGAGACCGGGCCACCCCGCGGCGGCGGCGTGCTCGAGCGCGCGGATCTCCGAGACGCGGATCGGCCGCGCCGCGATCGGCTTGAGCGCGACGACCGAGGTGGGGGACACCTGGACGACACGACCGTCGGCGGTGCGCACCGCGACCACCGGTTCGACGGAGACGAGTTCACCGACGACATCGGTCATCGGGTGGCTGTAGCCGGCGGGCAGGCGGTACCGCAGCACCACCCGGGTACCGAGGGGTACGGACGGGGCCGGACGGTCGGTCGTCATCGACGGTTCGCCGGTCGCCTCGTCAGTCGTCCTCGTCGTGGCCGAACGGGTCCTCCACCGAACCCGGGAGCCAGGTCAGGCCCGGGACGCCCCATCCGGCGCGCTTGATGGTCTTCTTCGCGGCGCGGGCGTTGCGCCCGATCAGAACGTCGACGTACAGGAAGCCGTCGAGGTGCCCGACCTCGTGCTGCAGCATGCGAGCGAAGAATCCGTGGCCCTCGATCTCGATGGGCTCACCGTTCTCGTCGGTACCGGTGACCTTCGCCCAGTCGGCGCGACCGGTGGGGAAGTTCTCGCCCGGCACGGACAGGCAGCCCTCGAGATCGTCCTCGGGGTCGGGCATCGTCTCGGGGATTTCCGAGGTCTCGAGGATCGGGTTGACGACGACGCCACGCCGGCGCGCGACCTTGCCGGACTCGTCGCGGTCGGGGCAGTCGTAGACGAATAGTCGCTTGTCCACACCGACCTGGTTGGCGGCGAGGCCGACGCCGTTGGCCGCGTCCATCGTCTCGAACATGTCGGCGATCAGCTGAGCGAGTTCGGCGGGTGACTCGGTCACCGGCCGGGTCGGGTTGTGCAGGACGGGGTCGCCGACGATGACGATGGGAAGAATGGCCATGGTGACACAGGATAATGGGATCGACTCGCGGCGTTCTCGAACCGGTATGTGTCCCCACCCCGTGATTGAATGACTTCCGCCGAGACGCAAGGACTCTTCGTCACGGTGTGATCCAGTCAGTCGAGGAGGGAAATGGACGGCGCAGCAGCGCACGGCAACGACCGGTCCGATCTCGTGTCCCAGCAGGGCGACGGCGCATCCGCGCAGGAACCCACCGGCGACGAGGCGAACGGCCTGAGCCGTCGCGATCTCGACATCCTGGCGTTCGAACGGCAGTGGTGGAAGTACGCCGGTGCCAAGGAGGACGCCATCAAGGAACTCTTCGGTCTCTCCGCCACCCGCTACTACCAGGTGCTCAATGCTCTGGTGGATCGTCCCGAGGCGCTCGCCGCCGATCCGATGCTGGTCAAGCGGCTGCGGCGGTTGCGTGCGAGCCGTCAGAAGGCCCGCGCGGCCCGCCGGCTCGGTTTCGACACCCGTTAGACGGGCGGCCGTCGGGCCGGATAATGCGATATCGACACGCGCGGCCGGTCGGCAGCGCTGCGTGTGCTCGGGCAACTATGGTCGAGGTCGTGAGCAGAACCCCCGAGATCCCCAGCCGCGCGCCCGCACCCTCGGGACCGCCTCTGCGTGCGTTCGCGATGGTCTTGATCTCCTTGGGCATCCTGTTCGCCGGTCTCGGTTTCGCCTCGCTCGGTGATTCCGACGACGAACCCGCTCCCGCGGCGGCACCCACGACGACGACCGCTGCCGCGCCGGCCGCACCGTCCACGCGCTCGGCCGCGGTGCCCACCGCGCCCGCGCCCGCTGCCGCGAACGGTGGCACGTCCGCCGCCGGGGACGGTGCGACCACCACCACGGCCGTGTCTTCGGCTCCTTCCATGCCCGTGGGGAGCGGAACCGCGTTCGCGTCCGACACCTCGGCCTCCGCGACGGCGCCGGTGCGCGTGTTCAACAACTCGGAGGTCGCGGGCCTCGCCGCGCAGACCGCGGCCTACCTCGAGGACGAGGGATACACCATCAGTGAAACGGGCAACTACAGCGAGGGCTTGCTCCCGCAGACCTCGGTGTTCTACGGGTCGTCTCCCGGAGAGCAGCAGACCGCGACAGCCGTCGCCGAGTCGCTCGGTGTCACCGCGCAACCGCGCTTCGAGGGCATCCGCGACGCCGCCCCCGGAGTGATCGTCATCGTCACTTCGCGTTAGCGTCGGAACCGTGTCGGTCCGCCACCGGGTGGTCGCCGGAGACGCCCGGTTATGATCGGGTGACTTTTCGGCACTTCGAAGGAGCGGTTTGATGGTCTCCAGTTCCACCCGTCGCATGTCCTGGCGTGCTCTGGCCCCGATCGTCGCGATCGCCGCGGTGGGCCTGACTGCGTGCTCGAACAGCGAGGAGGCGAGCACCGAGCCGGGGACGACTCCGCCGGTGTGGACGGGATCCGCCGCGCCCGCTTCCGAGGCCCACGGCGACGACCACGGCACCGAGGGTGGGAGCGAGTCGCACGCCGGTGGCTCCGCCTCCGCTGCTGCGCTCACCGCGGAGCTCACCACGGTCGACGGCGAGTCGGCCGGCACCGTGTCGTTCGCCGAGAACGGCGGCGACGTCGAGGTGACCATCGAGGTCGAGGGTCTCGAGCCCGGCTACCACGGTGTCCACATCCACGAGTTCGGCCGTTGCGAGCCCCAGTCCACCGCGCCGAACGGCGGCGAGCCCGGCGCCTTCCTGTCGGCCGGTGCCCACCTGCAGGCCGGTGGCAACACCTCCGTCCCGGAGAGCGGCGACCTGGTCTCGCTCGTCGTCCACGAGGACGGCACCGCCACCGCCACCGTCACCACCTCGGCCTTCGGCCTCGAGGACCTCGAAGGTGAGGACGGCGCCTCTGTGGTCGTGCACCAGGACAACCTCGGCGCCCGCCTCGCCTGCGGCGTCATCGGGTGAGCAGGGTTCGAATCCCCTGAAGCTCGGTACCCGGGTAATTCCTGACACAGGGCCCCGCGACGGACATCCGTCGGCGGGGCCCTGTGGTTGGATCGAGACGTGGCAGTCGCGTTTCCGGGATCACCTCGTCCCACGATCGGCGTGGAATGGGAGATCGCTCTGGTGGACAAGACCACCCGCGATCTCTCGAACAGCGCGGCGGTCGTCTTCGACAGGGTGGAGGAGATCGCCGGGGAGACCCCGCGGCTGACCAAAGAGTTCCTGCGCAACACCGTCGAACTCGTCACCGGTGTACACGACACCGTCGCCGAGGCCGTCGACGATCTGTCCGAGTCGCTGTCGTTGCTGCGCCGCGCCGCCGATCCGCTCGGAGTGGACCTGATGTGTGCCGGCACCCATCCGTTCGCGCAGTGGACCGGCCAGACCGTCACGCCCTCCCCGGACTACGAGGAGATGATCAACCGCACCCGCTGGTGGGGACGGCAGATGCTCATCTGGGGAGTGCACGTCCACGTGGGAGTCTCCTCCGCGGAGAAGATCATCCCGATCCTCAACGCCATGCTCGTGAAATATCCCCACATGCTCGCGTTGTCGGCCTCGTCGCCGATCTGGGCGGGCTACGACACCGGCTACGCGAGCAACCGTGCGCTGATGTTCCAGCAGCTGCCGACTGCCGGCCTGCCCTATCACTTCGCCGACTGGCCGCAGTACGCGAAATTCATCGCCGACCAGCTCGAGTCCGGTGTCATCAGCCATCCCGGAGGCATGCACTGGGACATCAGGCCCGCGCCGAAATGGGGCACCCTCGAGGTCCGGGTCTTCGACGGCATCACCAACCGCGCCGAACTGGCCGCCCTCGTCGCGTTCGTGCATTCACTCGTCGTCTACTTCGACGAACGTCTCGAGCGCGGTGAGGAACTTCCTGTGCTGCAACCGTGGCACGTCAAGGAGAACAAGTGGCGTGCGGCGCGGTACGGACTCGATGCCGAGGTCATCCTCGACCCGGTGTGTACCGAACGGCTCGTCACCGACGACCTGAACGATCTGCTCGAGCAGATCATGCCCACCGCGGTACGGCTCGGATGCGCCGACGAACTCGCGCGAGTTGCGGACATCCCGGTGCGGGGAGCGTCCTATCAGCGTCAGCGCCGGCTCGCGGAACGGACGGACGGCGATCTCGTCGCGGTGGTGGACTCGCTCGTGCAGGAACTGAAGGAGTGATCGTCCGAGGACGTCCCGGCCGTCAGCTCCTCGTCACCTGTCACGCACCGCCGGGAGCGTCCTCGTCGAGCAGGCCGTCGCGACCGAGCTGCTCCCGGTAGGCGACGCGACCGACGCGGTGCGCGATCACCGGTGCCGTGAGGACCATGAACATGCCCGCCAGCGCCATCATCCAGATGTCGACGGAACTGCGCAGGGTGATCATCGCGCCACCCAGCACGAACAACAGACCCACCACCTGCGGCTTGGTGGCCGGATGCATGCGCGACAGGGTGTCGCGGAAACGCACCACGCCGATCGCAGCGGTCAACGAGATGACCGCCCCGATGAGGATCAGGAGGTGGGCGAAGGTGTCGATGATCGTCGTCATCCTTCGTCACGCACCCGGAATCGAGCCACGGACACCGACCCGATGAAGCCGACCAGGGCGAGGGCCACGGTGGCGGGCAGCACCGACGTGTCGCGTGTGTACACCGCCCAGATCGCGATGCCGCAGATGCCGAGCGCGAGCAGGGCGTCGACGCCGACGAGCCGGTCGAGGGAGTTGGGGCCCGCGATCACGCGGTAGGTGATCAGGATTGCGGAGACGAACAGCAGTGCCCCCGCGATCGCCAGTGTCACGGTCACGTCAGTTCCTCCGTTCCGCTGCGCCAGGGGCTGGCCTGCCATTCCGACTCGCGTTCGAACGTCCGGATGAGAAGACGCTCGATGAGGCGGGCGGAACGGTAGAAGTCGGCCACGGCCTTGTCGGTACCCACGTCGAGGACGTGCACGTACATGATCCGCCGCACCTGGTCGATCTCGAGCACCATGGTGCCCGGGATGTTGTTCATGATGTCCGTCCACAGTGTCAGCACCAGGTCGGACTTGATGGTGAGCCGGCAGCGCAGCACGCCGGTGACCGGCGGCGGGGACGGCCGGATCGCGAGCCATGCCACGTTGATCGTCGAGCGGATGGTCTCGCCGAAGATCACCACGCCGAGCCGCATCGCGGACCAGACGTGCACGCGACCCTCGACGGGTACACGCGGCAGCGGCAGCACGAACATGACGACGAGCGAGACGACCACACCGCCGAGGATGTTGGCGATGCTGAAGGTGCCCCACAGCAGGACCCAGACCAGCGTCGTCCATCCCACGACGAACATGCGCAGGACGTTGGCGCGTTTCATCATTCCTGCTCACCCCCCAGCACGGCCTCGATGTACACCGTGCGGTCGCGCAGGTTCTCCGCGGCACGGTTGCTGATGTCGAGCAGGGGACCGGCGAAGACCGTCAACGACACACCGATCGCGACGAGCCAGACCGTGGGGACGAGCATCGCGGCCGGCATCCGGCCGACGTCCGGGCGTTCCTCGAAGGAGATGTCGGTGGCGGATTCGTCGATCAGCGCCGAGGGGCCGATGTCCGCGAGATCGCCCTCGGGAGCGTCGGCGCGTGCCCGCCAGAACGCCTTCGTCCAGATACGCGCGACGACGTACAGCGTCAGGAGGCTGGTCACGACACCACCGCCGACGAGGACCCAGGCCAGGACCGAACCGTCCTCCGCGCCGGCCTGCAGCAGGGCGACCTTGCCGATGAACCCGGAGAACGGCGGGATACCGCCCAGGTTGAGCGCCGGGATGAGGAACAGGACCGCCAGCAGCGGAGACATGAGCGCGAGGCTGCCGAGGCGTCGCAGCGACGCCGACCCGGCCTGGCGCTCGATGAGACCCACCACGAGGAACAGGGTGGTCTGCACGAGGATGTGGTGGCCGACGTAGTAGACGGCGCCCGCGAGACCGGTCTGCGACGACAGAGCGACACCGAAAATCATGTAGCCGATATGGCTGACGAGCGTGAACGACAGCAGACGCTTGATGTCGTTCTGCGCGATCGCGCCGAGGATGCCGACGATCATCGTGAGCAGACCCGCGACGAGCAGGACGTCGTCGAGTTCGCCGCCCGGGAACAGCAGGGTGTGCGCCCGGATGATCGCGTACACACCGACCTTGGTCAGCAGGCCGGCGAAGACGGCCGTGACCGGTGCGGGCGCGGTGGGGTAGGAGTCGGGCAGCCACGACGACAGCGGGAAGACCGCGGCCTTGATACCGAAAGCCACGAGCAACACACCGAAGATCGCGGCCCGGGTGCCCGGTGAGATCTCGTCCATCCGCAGTGCCATCTGGGCGAGGTTCAAAGTGCCCGTGGCTGCGTAGGCGAAGGCGATGCCCACGAGGAAGACCAGCGAGGACACCATCGAGACCATGACGTACGAGACGCCCGCGCGGACGCGGTCGGCGCTCGCACCCAGGGTCAGCAGGACGAACGAGGCGGCGAGGAGCACCTCGAAGCCGACGAAGAGGTTGAACAGGTCGCCCGCGAGGAAGGCGATGTTGACACCCGCGGTGAGCGCGAGATAGGTCGGCAGGAAGATCGAGACGGGCTGCTGCTCGTTGCCGTCGTGGATACCCTGGCCGACTGCGTACAGCATCACCGACAGCAGCACGATCGCCGAGACGACCAGCATCAACGCCGACAATCGGTCGACGACCAGCGAGATGCCGATCGGCGCCTCCCACCCACCGATCTGCAGTACCGCGATGCCGTCGGCGTCGGCGTAGTACAGCAGCGCCACGCACACGACGAGCGAGGCGACCAGCGCGAAGACGGTGATCCACCGTTGGACGCGCGGACGGCGGCCGACGATCAGGGTTGCGGCTGCGGCGAGCAAGGGGATGAGGACGGGGAGGGGAACGAGGTTCGCGACGCTCGGGTTCATCGGCGATCCTCCTTCCCGTTCTTCTCGTCGTCTCCGGTCCGCTCGTCCTCGGCAGGGTCGGGGGCCTCGGGGTCGGGATCGTCCGCGCGGACGTCCTCGTCGGCGTCCTCGGCATCCTCGATAGAGCCGGCCCCGCCCGAATCTTCGGCAGAGCCGGACTCGTCCGTCCCCCCCTGGTTCTGCGTGTAGGCCGAGTCGGTGGGGTCGTCGAAGTCGCCGTCGTGCAGATCCTCGTACGCCTCGATGTCCTCGATGTTCTTGAGCTGATCGAGCGGGATCGGGTTGCCCGCGGCGTCGAAGGCGTCGCCGCTCTTGCTCGGGATACCGGTGAGCGGGTCGTCGGAGCGGTCTCGCGACGGTAGATCGGCGAGACTGCGCCGCTGCGACACGAGGGTGTCCTCGGGGTCGTTCTCGATCTCGTCCCGTGCGCGGTAGGTGTAGGAGCGGTAGGTCAGTGCCAGCACGAACGCCGCCACACCCATCGTGATGACGATCGCGGTGAGGATCATCGCCTGCGCGAGGGGATCGGCCATGTCCGGCTCGACGTCGCTCTCCACACCGACGATGGGTGCATGACCTGCGGGGCCGCCGAGGGTGAGCAGCAGCAGGTTGATTCCGTTGCCGGCCAGCAGCAGGCCCAGCAGCATCTTGATGATGCTGCGTTCGAGCAGCAGGTACACACCGGCCGCGACGAGCACACCGACGACGGCGAGGAGCGTGATGTTCGCGGTCATCGGCGCTCACCCACGGTCTCGGCGTCGAGGCGAGCACCGAGGCTGCGCAGCACGTCCAGGACCAGTCCGACGACGATGAGGTACACACCGAGGTCGAAGAACAGTGCGGTCACGAGCTTGATGTCGCCGAGCAGAGGCAGCGTGAGCTCGAGGGTCGCCGACGACAGCGCCGGGGCGCCGAGGAACATCGACACCAGTGCGGTGCCCGCGGCGAAGGTGAGTCCGATGCCGAGGATCTTGCCGGCGTCGATGGGAACCGCCTCTCCGAGCTCGTAGCGTCCGCCGGCCAGGTACCTCAACACCAGCGCGAGACCGGCGACGAGACCGCCCGCGAAACCGCCACCGGGCGCGTTGTGCCCGGAGAAGAAGAAGTACACCGACAGGATCATCATGGTGGGGAAGACCAGTCGCGTGGTGACCTCGAGGACCAGCGATCGGTAGCGCGGATCGATGAGATCGCCGCCGAGCAGCCAGGTCGTCTCGTTGCTGGCGGAGACCGCGTCGAGCTGCGCCGCGGGTGCGTCCGCCACACGCGGGGCGGTGCCGAAGCGGCGGGTGCGGAAGACCAGGCTGGCCACGCCGGTCGCGGCGACCAGCAGCACCGAGATCTCGCCCAGCGTGTCCCAGGCGCGGATGTCGACGAGCAGGACGTTGACGATGTTCTTGCCGTCACCGCCGTAGTAGGCGGCGTCGGGCAGCAGCAGCGAGATCGGATCGGTAGTGCGTGCCGCGACGGCGTAGGCGCCGATCCCGGCGACCACCGCGCCCACGGCGATGCCGAGCATCGCGCGGGCGAACTTGCTGCCCATCACCGCGGCCGGGTCGGTCTCGGCGGGCAGCTTGCGCAGGACCAGCACGAACATCACGAGGGTGACGGTCTCGACGAGGAACTGGGTGAGCGCGAGGTCGGGAGCTCCCTGGAGGGCGAACAGCACCCCGAGCCCGTAACCGGTCACGCCCACGACCAACACTGCGCCGAGACGGTTGCGCAGGGCCGTCGCGGTGATCGCGGCGGCCATCATGATCAACCCCACCCCGAGCTGCCAGATCGAGTCCCACGCGCGCGTCGACGGCATCGTGCTCAGCCCGAAGAAGAACATCAGCACCGTCGGGAGCGCCACCAGGGTGATGAGGATGGTCGCCTGGGTCAGGGGGAGCGAACCGCGCTGCAGGAAGGCGGTCAGGCGCAGGGACAGGGTGTCCATGCCCTGGAGGGTCGCGTCGTACATCCGGTCGGCATTTCCGAGCGGCGGGTGCTCGAAGCGCAGACGCGCGATGGTGCGGTGCGCGAGGAACAGGACCGTGCCGCCCACGATCACCACGCCGGTCAGACCCAGCGGCAAGGAGAATCCGTGCCACAACGCCAGGTGGTAGGGCTTGTCGAGTTCGGTGGGCAGCTCGTCGGCGTAGGGGGTGATCAGATGGTCGATCCACGAGCTCGCGAAGCCCGCGGCGAGACCGGCGAACGCGAGGAAGCTCGGGGCGGTGAGCAGCAGCGGGCCGGGCGCGTGCAGGTTCTGCACCGCGGGGCTCGGACGTTTGAGCTGCTTACGACCGAAGGCCCCCCAGATGAACCGGATGCTGTAGGCGAGGGTGAGGATCGAGCCCACCACGATGCCCGCAGTCATGGCGATCCGCGCCCATTCGGGGAGCACCTCGGCCACCAGCGACGACTCGAGCGCGGCTTCCTTCGCGACGAAACCGATGAACGGCGGCAGACCGGCCATGCTCGCCGCCGCAAGTATCGCGATCACCATCAGGTAGGGGGCGGCAGAGCCGAGATGCGCGAGTTTGCGGATGTCGCGGGTGCCGGTGGAGTGGTCGATGATGCCGACCACCATGAACAGGCATGCCTTGAACAGGGCGTGGGCGATCACCATCGCCAGGCCCGCCAGGGCCGCTTCCCGGCTGCCCGTACCCACCAGCGCAGTGAGAAAGCCGAGCTGGCTGACGGTGCCGAAGGCCAGGATGAGCTTGAGGTCGAAGGCGCGGAACGCTCGCCAGCCGGCGAGGATCATCGACGCGAGACCGAGACCGATGACGATCGGCCGCCACGCGGCGCTGTCCGCGAAGCCGGGTGCGAGCCGGGCCACCAGGTAGATGCCGGCTTTGACCATCGCCGCGGCGTGAAGATATCCGGACACCGGGGTGGGGGCGGCCATCGCGCCGGGCAGCCAGAAGTGCAGCGGGACCACGGCGGACTTCGACAGTGCGCCGACGAGCACGAGCACCACGGCGACGCCGGCAAGCCATCCGTGAGGTGCCGCCGCGACGACGTCGGACAGGTTGTAGCTGCCGACCATCTCGCCGAGGATGATGATGCCGACCAGCATCGCCAGACCACCGGCCGTGGTGACGAGCAGGGCCTGGGTGGCGGCACGGCGACTCGAGGCGCGTTCGGCGTAATGCCCGACGAGCAGGAACGACAGGACGGTCGTCAGTTCCCAGAAGGTGTAGAGCAGCAACATGTTGTCGCTGACCACCAGACCGAACATGGCGCCGGCGAAGGCGACCATCTCGGCGGCGAACAAGCCCAGGCGGGGCTCGTCGTCCTCGAAATAGCGCGAGCAGTAGAGCAGGATCAACGAGCCGATGCCCAAAACGAGCACGCACATGATCGCCGCGAGCGTGTCGAAGCGCAGATCGAAATTCATCGACAGCGTCGAGGCCCACGCGATCTGCAGTTTCTGATCGGTTCCCCAGTTGGTGACGACCCAGCCGAGACTCGCGAGGGGCACCACCGCGAGCGGCAGGAATGCATTTCTCCCCATGACTCGGACCAGAAGCGGCGCCAGAAGGGCAGCGACCGCATGGGCAACGAGTATGGCGATCAAAAGGCACTCCGTCGGGGTCGGGCCTGTCGGCGGGGTGAAACTGACTGCGGGCTGTGGGACTCGCTGTCGTCACAGCGGACGGCACACCGCCGAAACGGGGATCGCCCCGACATGCACGCCGCTCGCCGTCATCGGGCAAAACGGATTGTGCACATCCTAACGGTTGTCTTCGCACGCTTGCGAATCGGGGAGGTGAGAGCGCTAGCGCACCTGCCACGCACAGATCACGGCCGCGGTAAACAGTGCGAGCGCCGACCACTGCGCATCCGCCGGAAGCATCCACACCGCCCCGACGACGGCCGTCGCCGGCACCGGCAGCGCCAGGCCGAGAGCCGCGACGGACGCCGAGCCCGGCAACGATGCCCCGAGTGCGAGACCGGTGCCCAGCGCGACGAGCGCCACCCGCACCGCAAGAGGGATTCCCTCGCCGATCTCCGCCGGCCACCACACCGTCGCCGCCGAGATCGACGCGGCGAGAATCAGCCCGGGAAGCGCGTACGGCATGGAGGGGGAGAGCCGCACCCCGGCGACCACGGCGGCCACCGCGACGAGCAGCACCCACCACGGCACGGTCGCCGACTGCATACCCGACCACAACTCGACGAGGACGGGGTACGCCGCGGCCACGGCCCCGGTGACCGCGAGGACGAACCGGTCGTCTCCGGGCGGGACGAGGCGCGCGACGATCTCGGCACCGACGACCGCCACCGCGAGCGCCCCACCGGCGACCAGCCACAGGAGCACACCCGTGTCGCTCGCGCGGGAACCCACGAATTCACCCAGCAGTCGGTAGCCCACCGAGAGCACCACCGCGGCGGTCACCATGATCGCGAGCAACCGCGGATCGGCCCGCTGCACGCGCATCCCGGCAGGCACCGTCAGCGCGGCGGCGACCGTTGCCACGAGTGCGAAGGCCAGCGCCCACTGGGGAACCGTCCAGCGCATGGCCTCCACGGGGACCTCGGAACCGACGGCCGCGGCGGTGAGGAAGGCCGCCCACCCACCGGCGATCAGGGCCCACTGACCGGTCGCCGAACCCCACGAGCCCGCGGTCGCCGCCCCGAGCAGCACACCGGTGATCGCGGCGATCACCCATCCGACGACCGTCAGGCTGTCGGCCGAGATGCCGGCGGGAACGAGATAGCGGATCGACCCGAGGACCACGATCGAGGCGGCGGCCAGCATCCAGGCGGTACGTCGGGAGCCGGTCCGCTGCAGCCCGGCCGCCGAGAGAACGGCGAGCGCGGCGGTGACCACGGGTGCCCATTCGCTGCGCGCACCCTCAGGGAGGACCGATTCGCCCGCGGCCGGGACGAGGATCGCGACCCCGGCGGCGAGGAAGGCCGCGAGGACGGCTGCCGGTCCGGCGACGCGGACCGCGGTGGTCACGGCCATCTCAACGGCCCTCCGCGTAGGCCTGCAGATGAGCGACCTGCACGGGATCGAGCGAGGGGCGCACCTTCTCCCGGGCCACCGCGACGTCCTCGGCGGTGACCACGGCGGCGTCGACGTTGCGCCGCATCGCCGCGAGCGCGGCCTCGCGCAGCAGAGCCGAGCAGTCCGCGGCCGAGTAGCCGTCGAGTCCGGCGGCCAGGTCGTCGAGGTCGACGTCGTCGTCGAGCGGTACCGATCGGCCCGCGGTCTTCAGGATCGCGGCCCGGGCCTCGGCGTCCGGCGGCGGCACGAACACGAGACGTTCGAGCCGGCCGGGACGCAGCAGAGCCGGGTCGATGAGGTCGGGCCGGTTGGTCGCTCCCACCACCACGACGTCGCGCAGCGGCTCGACACCGTCGAGTTCGGTGAGCAGCGACGCGACGACCCGGTCGGACACCCCGGAATCGGAGCTCTGCCCGCGGCGCGGTGCGAGAGCATCGATCTCGTCGAGGAACACCAACGCCGGTGCCGAGTTGCGGGCACGCTCGAACAACTCGCGCACCGCCTTCTCCGACGCACCGACCCACTTGTCCATCAGTTCCGCGCCCTTGACGGCGTGGACGCTCAGACGTCCCGTGCCGGCGAGAGCGCGGACGAGATAGGTCTTGCCGCAACCGGGCGGGCCGTACAGCAGCACACCGCGCGGCGGATCGACACCGAGACGCTCGAACGAATCGGGATGCTGCAGCGGCCACAGGACGGCTTCGGTCAGGGCCTGCTTCGTCTCGACCATGTCGCCGACGTCGTCGAGGCTCACGCTGCCGATCGCCAGCTCCTCGGAACCCGATCGCGACAGCGGACGGATCACCTCGAGCGCGCCGAGGAGGTCGTCCTGGACGAGCGAGGGTTCGTCGTCGTCGCGGTTCGCCCGCGACGCCGCGCGCAGTGCCGCCTCGCGACACAGCGCCGCGAGGTCGGCGACGACGAAACCGGGGGTGCGACCCGCGACGGCGGCGAGGTCGAGACCGGTGGACGGCACCGAGCGCAGCAGCACGTCGAGCAGGGCGCGGCGGGTCGCGCCGTCGGGCAGCGGCAGGGACAGTTCGCGGTCGCAGATCTCCGGGGCACGCAGCCGGGAGTCGACGTCGTCGGGATGCGCGGTGGTCGCGATCAGCACCGCGCCCTCGGTGTCGACCACCCGCCGCAGCTCGTCGAGGATCAACGTCGCGACGGGTTCGGTGTCGGCGGGGAGCACGGCATCGACGTCGGTGAGCAGCAGGACGCCCCCACCGCGCACCGCTTCGGCCGCCGCGGAGATCCGGCGCAGCCGCTCGTCGGCGGCGAGTGCACCCACACCCGGCCCGTCGACCTCGACCAGACGCCGGTCGGCGACCACCGAGCGCACGAAGGTCGCCTTACCGACCCCGGCGGGACCGGTGACGAGCACCCCGAGATGCGGCGACGCGCCGAGGGTGCGCAGCAGTTCGGGTTCGTCGAGCGAGAGGGTGAGCCACTCGGAGAGCTTCGCGACCTGGGCCTGCACACCCACGAGATCCTCGACCGGCGGTGGCGGAGGCGTGGCGGGGGCCGATTCGGGACGGTCGGTCGCGGGGGAGGAGGCGACGAACCCCGACGAGACGAATCCGGAAGCGGACGGCACGGAGGACGGCAGGGCACCCGGGCCACCGCCCCACACGACGGCGGTGTTCGGCTGCACGCTCACCGGTCCGGCCGGATCGACCGAGGAGACGGTGAGCAGTTCGGTGGTCCACGCGATCGCGAACGTCCGCGACAGTGCCCGCGTCGTCTCGGCGTTGCTCGTGCCCGGTCCGAGATCGCGGGGGAGCAGCGACACCGCGTCGCCGACGGTGAGGACCTTCCCGAGCAGCGCCTGACGCAGGGTGGTCTCCGGGATCGACTGCCGCGCGAGGGTGGGCCCGGTGACCGTCACCGTGCGCGCGCCGTAGACCGTCACGGGCGCGACGACGACCGTCGCGTCCTCCTTCAGGCCTGTGTTCGACAGCACCACGTCATCGAGCAAGATCGTGCCAGTCGGGGTGCCGGCCGGGGCGAGACCCGCCACGACCGCCGTGCGACGCGCTCCCACCAGCGCGATCGCGTCCCATTCCCGCAGGCCCAGCGCGGCCAGCGCCTCGGGGTGCAGACGCACGACACCGCGCCGCGAGTCGGCGGCGGAGGTGTTGAGCCGGACGGTGAGTGAGAGTTGTGGGGTCGTCACCCCGCCGAGCCTAGAACGTGACTAGCGTCCTCGCGGGTCGTGCATGTCATCGTCCTCGCGGGTCGTGCATGTCATCGTCCTCGCGGACGGCGCAGCCCGAGTCGCGCCTGAGATCTCGCCGACGTGGCGACACGCCGGGCGGCGACACGACGCGGACGCTGCGCGCGGTTGCGGGCACGCAGTGCGCGTCGCTCCGAGGGCTTGATGTCCCAGGTCTCGGGCCGGGCCGCGACCCAGCGCCGCGATCGCACCGCGAAGGGGATGTGCGCGAGGTAGACCGCGACCAGCACGAGCATGAGGATGAACGGATAGGTGACCAGCGCAGCCGCCGCCATCGCGACCAGCACGAGCAGCACCACGGCGAGTCGCGCGGGCACGGACGCCGACTTCATCGCGAAGGTCGGGATGCGGCTGATCGCGAGCCCGGCCGTCCCGAGGATCCACACCGCGACCAGCCCGTAGGCGGTCCACCAGCCGTCGCCCCACTGGATGTGGGCGGCGACGGGTGCGAGCGCGATGAGGGCGGCCGCCGGTGCGGGCACGCCGACGAAGTACTCGCGTGCGTAGGCGGGGACGCTGTCGTCCTCGAGCAGGGTGTTGAAGCGCGCGAGTCGCAGCACGAGGCTCACTGCGTAGAGCAGGGCGACGATCCAGCCGAAGGGGCTGCCGTCGAGCAACGTCACGTAGAGCACGAGCGCCGGGGCGACACCGAACGCGACGGCGTCCGACAGCGAGTCGAGTTCGGCGCCGATCTTGCTGGTCGCGTCGAGCATGCGGGCGATGCGACCGTCGAGCGAGTCGAGGACGGCCGCGGCGCCGATCATGCCGAGCGCGGTGCCGAGTTGTCCGTCGAGCGCGAACTTCACCGCCGACAGTCCGGCGGAGAACGCCAGGACCGTGATGACGCTCGGCAGCAGGCGGACGACGTTGGGCCGATTGCGGGACCGCCCGGTCGCGACCGCACGCGAACCCTGCGTGTGCGGACTCACGACACCGTGGGCAGCTGAGCGAGGACGGTCTCGGCACCGATGGTGCGCTGACCGCGTTCGACCAGCAGGGTGCTCCCGACCGGCAGGTAGGTGTCGACCCGGGATCCGAAGCGGATCAGGCCGTAGGTGTCGCCGATCGGCAGGGTGTCGCCGATCTGCGCGTCGTTGACGATGCGCCGTGCCAGCAGCCCGGCGATCTGGACGACGGCGACCTCGGCGCCGTCGCGCGTCTCGATCAGCATGCTGGTGCGCTCGTTGACCTCGCTGGCGTCGGCGAGATCGGCGGAGAGGAACTTGCCCGGGGTGTGGACCACCGAGCGGACGGTGCCGCCGACGGGGCTGCGTTGCACGTGCACGTCGAGGACGGACAGGAAGATGCTGACCCGGGGGCGCTCCTCGCTGCCGAGCCCGAGTTCGGCG
Organism: Rhodococcus sp. GQ147; assembly: GCF_059759155.1. Taxonomy (NCBI): domain Bacteria; kingdom Bacillati; phylum Actinomycetota; class Actinomycetes; order Mycobacteriales; family Nocardiaceae; genus Rhodococcus; species Rhodococcus sp. GQ147. Next base: position 9,843 of record NZ_JCAXDU010000031.1, on the reverse strand, counting down.
GGCGGCACGGCATGGTCGACGAGAGCGATCTCACCGTCGGCGGGAGCGACGACCACTCCGGCGCGGTTCGGCGGCACGCGGTGCGGGTGCCGGAAGAAGGTGGCGCACGCCAGTGCCGATGCGAGACCGGCGCGGCGCAGCCAGGGCTTGCGGCGGCCGAGGGTCGCCACGGCCAGCGGAGCTGCGACGAAGGGGATACCGCCCGGATGCATGGGCGGTACGACATGCCTGACCAGGTCGACCATGTGGGCTACCCCGCTGGTGGGGGGTGTTCCGGCGGGCGTCGGCTTACGTGCCACGGGCTCCTCTTATCGCTGGCGATCGGTGGTCCGGGACCGCAGGGGACCCGCCCGTCTCGCGGGCGGGTCCTGTCGGTCCACAGGCACTCCAGCGTACGTGAGCCGAGGAGGGAAGGTCAGACCCGCGCGGCCGCCTCGATCTCGTTCTTGAGACGGGCGAGAGTCGCGTTCATCCCCATCGTCAGTTCGTCGTCGAACGCCTCGGTGCCGCCGAGAACATACTTGACCAGGGTCTGCGAGACCTTGCTGGTCCCGGTGGGCGCCTCGCGCCGCTGGGTGACCCGCGTGCCGGTGGCGGTGGGTTCGAGGGTGAACGACCAGATGGAGCGGTTCTCGTTGATCCGGAAGCTCAGGCGACGGCCGGGTTCGAAGTCGATCACCTTCGACGTCGTGGGCCACACCAGCAGCCCCTTCTTGTTGATGTTGATCGTGGTGGTGCCGGCCGACACCGGCCCACCGCGCACGATCATCCGACGGCACTGCGGGCTCCACTCGCCCATCCGCTTCAGATCGGACACCACGCGCCACACCTGCTCGGGGGAGGCGGTGATCTCGATCGTGGCCTCGAGGGTCTTCGACACGTGTACTCCTGTGCTCGGGGGACCGGGTCTTCTCGGGGGGACCGGGTCCCGTGTATCTGCTACCGGAGGTAACAGGATCGTCGTCGATCCTAACGGACGATGTGAGTGCGGTCACGCCCCGGTCGGGTCGGCTCCGGTCAGCCGCATGAACGCCCCGAGTTCGATCAGGCCGTCCGGTGTCGACGGGAGGTGATCGGTCAGGGCGCCGGACCGGACGATCACCGCCGACCACTTGCCGCGTGAGAGGGCCACGTTCGACCGGTTGCGGGACAACAGGAACGACATGCCTCGCGGCACGTCCTCGACGGCGGAGGCGGTCATCGACACGAACACCATCGCCGCCTGGCGGCCCTGGAACTTGTCGACGGTGCCCACCTGGACCCGGTGCAGACCCGCGGCGGCGAGATCCTGCCGTAGGCGGGTGACCTGAGCGTTGTACGGTGCGACCACCAGGACGTCCTCCTCGCCGAGAGGTCGCGGCGGGGAGCCGGCGTCGTCCGTCCACGCCGAGCCGAGCACGGCCGCGATGGCGCGCACGATCTCGGCGCTCTCCTCGGGCGAGCAGGTCGCATTGCCCTCGTGCGAGACCTCCACGAGCCGCACGCCGGGCGGGACGCCGTCGAGCGCGCGGCGCGTGGTGATCTCGGACTTCGACTGCAGTCGTCCCTCGTAGGACAGCTCGGACACCCGCGCGCACAGATCCGGGTGCATCCGCCAGGTCACCGGAAGGAAGTAGCCGCGATCGGTGGGCAACGCACCGTGCCCTTCGGCGAGCCATCCGAGGGCGGACTCGTCGACCGGCTCGGGGTGGGTGCCCTGCGAGACCTGCGGCAGTTGGCGGGGATCGCCGAGCAGCAGCAGATTCGACGCCGCCGTGGCCACGGCGATGGTGTTGGCGAGACAGAACTGACCGGCCTCGTCGACCACCAGCAGGTCGAGGCTGCCGGGCTCGATGCAGTTCGGATTCGTGAAGTCCCAGGCCGTTCCGCCCACCACATAGCCGGTGGCGGATGTACCGATATGCGCCGCAAGGGACTTCGCGTCAGGGAAGGCGGTCCACGTCGGATCGGGGCTCTGGCATTTCGCCTTGGCGACCCGTTCCGGCGACACTCCCGCGGCGACGATCCCGGCCAGCATGTTCTCGACCACCGAATGCGACTGCGCGACCACGCCGACGCGCCGGCCGTGCTCGTTCACGAGCGCCGCCACCACCCGGGCCCCGGTGTACGTCTTGCCGGTGCCGGGTGGGCCCTGCACCGCCAGGTACGAATTCTCCAGGTTGAGAACGGTCGTGACGATCGTGCCGGCCGCGTCGTCGCCGAGCGGCGGCAGCGCGGCACCGGAGCGCAGGCGGGGAGGGATGCGGCGCAGTACGTCCACCGCCGCGGTCGACGGCAGAGCCGGCAACTCGCTGCACATCGCCTCGGCGGCGGAGGCGATCGCCGCTTCGATGTTCTTCGACGAGATCGGCGCGCCGGGAGTGACGGCCACCGGTAGCACGGAGTACTCCTCGTCCGTCCGTAGCGACTCGTCCACGACGAGCACGTCGGGATGGTCCGTCCCCGTGGTGCGTTCGACGACCACGCCGCGCGACCACGCGCGCGTCCCGGTGCCGCCGTCGGGCAGTCCGTCCGGTCCCGGAGCGTCGTACAACAGGAAGACGTCCTGCCCGGCGCGCAATGTGCTGCCCGGCTCGAACTCGCCCGCGAGGCGCAGCCGACGCCGGAGCAGTCGCCGGCGGGGCGTGGCCTTGTGCCAGTCGGTCTCGAGTGTGCACGTCGCCGCGACCAGCGTGTCGCGGGCGTCCGCCCACTCGTCGGGAGCCGTCGCCAGACGATCGAAGTGTCCCCACCAGAAAGGTTTCCGCTCGCGCCGGTGGTAGCCCATGGCCGCGGCGACGAGTGCGGCCGCCTGCTGTTCCGGGGTGCGGTCGCCCGCCAGTGCACCGCCGACGTATTCGAGGAGTTTCGTCTCGACGGGGTGTGCCTGCGCGTCGGGAGCGGCCTCGTCGTGGGTCGTCTCGGTGGGGGAGATGCCGTGGTCGCGGGCGTGGGTGAGCAGCCAGTCGCGCAGACGCAGGGTGGAGATGCAGTCGGCCTCGTTGTAGGAGGCGATCGACGCGAGTTCGCGTTCCGCCTCCTCGAGGTGCCCGGCATCGCGCAGTGCGCAGTAGTCGGCGTACGCGACGATCGAGGCGCCCGCGTCGGCGACATCGCCGTCGCGTGCCTCGCTCTCCTCGGTGTAGAGCGGTTCGAGTTTCTTCAGTCCGTACGTCCGGGCACCCACCCGGATCGAGTTGCGCACCACGGGGTACAGGTCGACGAGCACACCTTCGCGCAGCAGGTCGTCGACGATCTCCTCGCCGACGCCGTAGCGCCCGGCCAGCCGCAGCAACGCCGTCTTCTCGTACGGGGCGTAGTGGTAGACGTGCATCCTCGGGTGGCGACGCCGGCGGTCGGTGACGTAGTCGAGGAAGTCCAGCAGTGCCTGCCGCTCCTGCTCGCGGTCGTGTGCCCAGAAGGGCCGGAAGATCGGTGCGTCGGCCGGTCCCTCCACGACGCCGAACAGGTACTCGAGTCCCCACTCGGAACTGCCGCCCTCGGACCACAGTGGGTCGCCTTCGAAGTCGAAGAAGATGTCGCCCTCGTCGGGCGCGGGCAGGATGCCGAGCGGGGTGGCGTCGTAGACCTCCGCATAGGGACTGTCCCGCCTCTCCTCCTCGAGCTGCGCCCGTGCCTGGGCGCGCAGGGCGTCGAAGGTGCGGCGCGCCATCCCGTCGACGGGTGCCGCGCATGCGGCGAGGTCGTCGATGGTCGACACGCCCGCCTCGATCAGCCGCAGCCGCTGGGTACTGCGCATCCCCGCGACCAGCAGCAGGTCGCGGTGACGTTCGAGTTCCGGGGTGCAGTCGTCGCAGCGACCGCAGGCGGTGTGCCCACCCGCTCCCCACCGCACCGGCCTGGGGGCAGCGCGGTGCGACGTGAGAAGGGTTTCGAGGCAGGCGCGTCGGTGCCGATAGACCGGCATGATCTCCGCGCGCGGGTGGGAGGCGATCGAGCCGTCGCCGAGGACGAGATGCGCGTGCGAGGACACCGTCGTCCCGGTGCGCGCGAGTGCGTCCGCGTAAGCGGCGAGCTGGAGCAGGGCCTCGACCTTCGCGTGCCGGGAGAGTTTGCTGTCGTAGACGGCGTAGCCGTCGTCCTCGAGGACGAGGAAGTCGGAGAAGCCGATCATGCCGAGCGGATCGGGGGCAGTGTCGGAGGAACCGGTGTCGAAGAAAGCGCCCTGATAGACGACGGGCGCGCCGGCCCGGACGGCGTCGAGGGTGGCCTGCGCCGCCTCGGTGAGCGCCTGCGCGGTGTACTCGGGCCGGGCGATCTCGACGACCTTCTCCGCACCCACCTGCGCGCGGAAGCGGTCGAGGACGCGCTGCTCGTGGCGGCCGCCGAGTGCGGCGACACGGTCGAGCATTGCGTCGGGTTCGGTGTCGGGGCGCGGGAGCCGACCGAGCGTCGAGTCGAGGTTGCGGAGCACTGCGAACTCGCACGAGGCGGCGCGGGTGAGATCTCCGGCGCCGAAGACCAGCCTGTCGTCGAGAAGAAACATCGGCAGCTCCGTCTCCGGCGTGCGGGATGCCCGGGATGGGCACGGCTGGTCCCGACTATTGCAGACAGGTCGGACCCGCCGGACCATTGTTCTCGCGCCCACCGGGCACACTGCGGCGGCCGGGCCCGCCCTCGACCCCGAGCGCGGTGCGCACCGCCAGCACGATGCCCCACGGAACGACGACCCAGATCGGCCAGAAGTAGATCGACGAGGCCGTTCCGAGCGAGACCAGTGCCCACACCACGAGATTGATCGATCCCACGGTGGCCCATGCTCCCCATTCGATGCGCTGGTGGAGCGGCAGGCGCAGACGTGGGAACGGTTTGCCGGCCGGCGGGGACGGGGTGGGAACGAGTGTCGACGGCAGGTCGGCGAGAACGGCGCCGGCGTCGTCCTGCGTCACGGCGCGGTAGACCCGGGCCACACGCTCGTCGAACTCGCCGATCGTCAACCGTCCGGCGGTGAGATGGCGCCCGAGCTCCTCCACGATCGTTTCGCGCTCGGCATCGGAGACGCGCAGCGGCGATGTCGCGATACCGGGGCCGGTGGTGTCCACCGCACAGGCGCGCATCGGCAAGTTCTGGTCGCTGACGACGAGCCAGGTCTACCGGGAACTGGCTGCGATGGAACGGCAGGGACTGATCGAGGCAGGGGAGAAGGGCCCGCGCGACCGCAAGCCCTACCTGCTGACCGAGGCCGGACGCACGGCCTTCGCCGAATGGATCGACCGCGAACCGGGCGATGAGAACATCCGCCATCCGCTGCTGCTGACCGTCGCCTTCGGCGATCACCTCTCGCCCGAGCGCCTCGCCTCGATGCTCGCCGAGCATCGCCGCAGACACGAGGAGCAGCTCGCCGCCTACGAACAGCAGGCGGCGGCCGACATCCTCCCGCCGCACGCCGCGGCGACCCTCGACTTCGGCATCCTCTACGAACGGGCCGTCCTCGAATGGTTCGACCGCGTGCGCGACCGTCTCGAACCCGGACCGGTCAGCGCAGCGGATCGAACGACCTGAGCAACGGATCCGGCTCGCCGGTCATCGACCCGGCGAGCAGCCGTCCGGTGAGGGGACCGAGCGCCACGCCCCACATCCCGTGCCCGCCGGCGACGTACACCCGATCCGAACGGGTGCGGCCGATCAACGGGAGCCCGTCCGCCGTGCACGGCCGTGAGCCCACCCACTCCTCGCTGCGCCCGTCCCAGTCGATCTCACGCAACAGCGGACGGGTCGCGTCGACGATCGCCCGGATGCGTCGCGGGTCGAGCGGGGCGTCGGGACTGCGGAACTCCATCATTCCCGCGACCCGGAAACGGTCCTGGAGGGGTGTGCACGCCACCCGCTGGGCCGGGAAGTAGACCGGGTTCTTCGGCAGGCTCGGCGGCCGCACGCTGAAGCTGTAGCCACGACCGGCCTGGACCTGCGTGCGCACGCCGAACGGCCGGGCGAGCGACCCGAGCCACGCTCCGTTCGCGAGTACCACCGCATCCGCCGACCGCGAGTGCCCACCGGCCACGACGACATCCACCCCGCGACCGGTGTCGCGCACCTCCTCGACGTCGACGTCGGTGACGATCTCCGCACCCCGGGCGCGGACCGCGTGCGCCAGCGAGGCGACGAACCGCGGCGGATCGATGAACCGCTGCCCCCGGATCCGGAGACCCACCCGCACCGAGTCCCCGAGCAGCGGTTCGAGCGAATGCAGCGTGTCGGTGTCGAGCAGGTCGAAGTCGATCTCGCTGCCGGCGGCACGCGCGTGCTCGAACTCCTCGACCAGCAGCCGACGGTCGTCGTCCGAGGTGAACGCCGCGAGGAACGGATCGGCGACCCGCGTCGGTTCGGTGACGATCGTGTCGCCCGACCCGCGGGCGAGATCGTCGTAGGCATCGAGGGCGAGGCGGTTGGCGCGCGCGAAGACCTTCATCGACGACGTCCACTGCCGTCTCGTGCAGTGCCGGGCGAAGTCGGCGAGGAAGCGCAGCAACCGCACATCCGTCGTGGGCGGCACGTAGACGGGCGACGACGGCCGGAACATCGAGCGCAAGCCGTAACGCAGCACCCCCGGCTCGGGTAGCGGCAGGGTCAGTGCCGGCGCGAGCCACCCGGCGTTGCCCCACGAGGCGTCACCCGCCACGCCGACCCGATCGAGCACCGTGACCTCGATGCCTCGATCCTGCAGAAACCACGCGGTGGACAGACCCACGATGCCCGCACCGACGACCACTGTCCGACGAACCGTCATCGCAACCTCCTGTGAACGACGAAGTCTGCACCTCCATCATGGACCCGGAAGCGCGAACGGGCCGGACTCGCGGACGGCTTACTATTTCCGGGGAAGTTCTGCTTGTGGAAAGGGAACCCGGAATGAGTACGAACGTCGAACAGCGTGAATTCCAGGCCGAGACGCGGCAGTTGCTGGATCTGATGATCCACTCGATCTACTCGAACAAGGACACCTTCCTGCGCGAGTTGATCTCCAACGCGTCGGACGCCCTGGACAAGCTCCGGCTGGAGTCTTTCCGAAACAAGGATCTCGACGTCGACACCTCCGACCTGCACGTCGAGCTCGAGGTGGACAAGGATGCGCGCACCCTGACCGTGCGCGACAACGGCATCGGCATGAACCGCGACGAGGTCGTCGATCTCATCGGCACCCTCGCGAAGTCCGGCACGGGCGAACTCCGGCAGAAGCTGCGCGAGGCCAAGGACGCCGCCGCTTCCGAGGAGTTGATCGGCCAGTTCGGTATCGGCTTCTACTCGTCGTTCATGGTCGCCGACAAGGTCACGCTCGTCACCCGCAAGGCCGGGGAGAAGACCGGTACGCGCTGGGAGTCCAGCGGCGAATCCACCTACACGATCGCCGAGGTCGACGACGCGCCCCAGGGCACCTCGGTGGTCCTGCATCTCAAGCCCGAGGATGCCGAGGACCACCTGTTCGACTACACCTCGCAGTGGAAGCTCGAGGAGATCGTCAAGAAGTACTCGGATTTCATCGCGTGGCCGATCCGCATGGAGGTCTCGCGCACCACGAAGTCGGAGGACGGCACCGACGAGGTGACCTTCGAGACCAAGACCCTCAACTCGCAGAAGGCGTTGTGGGCGCGCTCGAAGGACGAGGTCTCCGAGGAGGAGTACACGGACTTCTACAAGCACATCGCCCATGCCTGGGACGAGCCGCTCGAGGTCATCCCGCTCAAGGCCGAGGGCACCTTCGAGTACCAGGCGCTGCTGTTCATCCCGGAGCACGCGCCCTTCGACCTGTTCGCCCGCGAACGGCGCACCGGCGTGCAGCTGTACGTCAAGCGCGTGTTCATCATGGACGACTGCGAGGATCTCGTCCCCGAGTACCTGCGTTTCGTCAAGGGTGTGGTCGACGCGCAGGACCTGTCGCTCAACGTCTCTCGTGAGATCCTGCAGCAGGACCGGCAGATCCGGGCCATCCGCCGCCGCCTGACGAAGAAGGTCCTCGCGACCGTCAAGGACATGGCCGCGAAGGAACCCGAGAAGTACACGAAGTTCTGGCGCGAGTTCGGCCGGGTCGTCAAGGAAGGTTTGATCTCCGACACCGACAACCGCGACACGCTGCTGGCGATCTCGTCGTTCGACTCGACGGCGAGCGAGGAGGAGCAGACCACGCTCGCCGGCTACGTCGAGCGCATGAAGGACGGCCAGGACGCGATCTACTACCTCACCGGCGAGTCGCGGCAGCTGCTCGAGAGCTCCCCGCACATGGAGGCGTTCCGCGACAAGGGCATCGAGGTGCTGCTCCTGACCGACCCCGTCGACGAGATGTGGGTGACCTCCGTTCCGGAATTCGAGGGCAAGCGCTTCCAGTCGATCGCCAAGGGCGACGTCGACCTCGGTACCGAGGACGAGAAGAAGGCCGCCGAAGCCGAACGCGAGGAGAAGGAGAAGGAGTTCGGCGACCTGCTGTCGTGGATGAAGGAGACCCTCGACGAGCAGGTCAAGGACGTGCGGCTCTCGTCGCGCCTGACGTCCTCCCCGGCGTGCATCGTCGGCGACACCTTCAGCATGTCGCCCGCCCTCGAGCGGATGTACAAGGCGTCCGGTCAGCCGGTGCCGCGGGTCAAGCGGATCCTGGAACTCAACCCCGATCACCCGCTCGTGTCGGGTCTGCGCACGGCCCGGGAACAGCGTCCGGACGACGCCTCGCTCGCCGACGTCGCCGAGCTGCTCCACGGCATGGCGCTGATCGCCGAGGGTGGCGAGGTGGAGGATCCGGCGCGGTTCACCCGCCTGCTCGCCGAGCGTCTCGCCGGAAGCGTGTGAGCCGAGCCTGTCGCCGTAGGCACGCACGCGGATAGGCTCGATGCATGACGCGTGTAGACGGGGTGTTGTTCGATATCGAGGGCGTGCTCGTCACCGAGTGGCAGCCCGTCCCGGGCGCGGCGGATGTCCTGGCACGACTGCGTGCCGACGGCGTCCGCCGCGCCTTCCTCACCAACACCACCTCCCGGACGTGCGCCGAGATCGCGCAGCGGCTCACAGATCTCGGGATGGAGGTGTCGCCGGACGAGATCGTCACCGCGGTGTCCCTCACCGTCGACCACGTCCGGCAGACCTATCCGGGTCTGCGCTGCTGGGTCCTCAACGAGGGCGACATCGCCGCGGATCTCGACGGTCTCGTGCTGGACGAGGACGATCCGGAAGTGGTGATCCTCGGTGGCGCGGGGGATGCCTTCACGCACCGGGCGATGAGTCGCGTCGCCGAACTGATGCTCGAGGACGTTCCGGTGGTCGCGATGCACCGGGCGCTCGCGTGGCAGGCCGCCGACGAGTTGCGCATCGACACCGGGGTCTACCTGGCCGGACTCGAGGAGCTCACCGGCCGGTCGGTGGTGGCGGTGGGCAAGCCGTCGCTGCGCGGCTTCCTCGTCGCGTCGGAGCGGATGGGTGTCGAACCGGATCGGATGGTGGTCGTCGGCGACGACATCGCGGGCGAGGTCGTCCCGGGGCAACGCCTCGGTATGACGGGAATCCTGGTGCGTACCGGAAAGTTTCGGCAATCCGTCCTGGACCTGGCGGTCGATCGTCCCGACCACGTCATCGACTCCGTCGCCGCTCTCCCGGGGCTCCTCGACAGTCTGTGACAGGCGGTCTCGCGTGAGACGCATGTGATCGGTACCCTACCGCCGGGGCGCCGGCCCCCCGTTCGCGCGGGGCGCTCGTTCCCCAGTTCGCGCAGACGCAGCCTTTCGCGAAGAGGCACTCCAGTGCAGAGGAGCCCGTTCTTGTCCATTCGTTCCTTCCGATCCGTTCTCACCGCGCGCCGTTCGTTCCGGGCCGGTGTACTCGTCGCCGTCGGTGTGGCCTCGGCCGCGCTGTTCGGTGGGGGTA
>NZ_JCAXDU010000030.1:0-44999 GCF_059759155.1 Rhodococcus sp. GQ147 | reverse complement strand
GTAGCCGCAGAAGACGAGGCCGGCATCCTCTGCGACCTTCCGTTGCGATTCGTGACGGAGAACCCGAACGTGATGTCCGCGGCGGTGCAACTCGCATCCGAGCGCTGCTTCGGGCGGGTAGTTCCCGCCGCCCTCCAGGGTCACGATCAGGATGCGTGCCACGGTTCACCTCTTCCGATGTGCACCGACCGGGACGTTCGTCGGCGCCGGCTTCTCGACGAACCACCCGTCCGGCCCGATCTCCGTACCGACCCGGGGGAGGCAGTGCGTGAAGAACAGTCGTGCGACGAGTTCCTGGCGACTGTTCACACCCGTCTTCGCATAGATGCTCTTCAAGTGGTCCTGTGCGGTGTACGGACTGATGAACAGTCCACGTGCGATCTCGGTGCGTGTCTCGCCCGCGAGAACGCGGGCGAGGACATCGGTCTCCCGTTCGGTGAGACCGTGAAGGGCAGCGGTCAGAGCCACGAGCTGACCGGGCTGCGCCGGTTCGATCGCGACGACGATCCGGGCCGATTCTCCTCGGCCGTCGAGCAACCCGGCCCGCAGGACGAGCCACTGACCGTCCTCCGTACGGGCACGGACGACGCGCGCGGCAGCCCCCTCGTAGCGGAAGCGGACGGCGACGACCACCGCGGGGAGCATGAAGGAACCTTCGGCACCGAGTCGCTCGAGATACTCCACCGCCTGGGGAGTGGCCGATTCGATCTCGTTGTCCGCGCCCACGACCACGACTGCGGGACCGGAACCGCCGGGCGATGCGTCCGCCGCGAGTCGAGGGGATTCGCGGAGCAACGACAACCGCAGTCCGTCGCTGATCTCGCCCACGCATCCCGCGAGTGCCGCCACGTCGTCGGCGTCGAAGCGTCGGCCGGGGCCGCGCATGAGAGTGCCGCCGCCCCAGACGCGCCCGTCACGGCCTCGGAAGACGAGGCGCACCTCGTCGTCCATCCCCTGCGGTTCGAGGATCTCGCTGTAGGGCAGGGAATCGCGGATGTCGCAGTCGAGCGCCTCGCGGATCGTCTGGACACCGGTGCGCGTCCGGGCGAGCCTGCGGTAGGTGTTCGCGAAACGCGACGTGCCGTACTCGATGTGCGCCACCGTCTCCGCGGCACGTCCGGCCGGGGCGTCGGCGTCGAGCATGGTCACGGACGTGAACAACATGCTCGCCGGATCGACGAGAGCGATACATCCGATGTCGTAGCGGATGCGCCGCCGGATCGTGTCGAGGACGGCGTGCCGGAACTCGACCGGGTCGGCGGTTCCGAGTGCGATGTCCCGAACCTCGCTGCGGAGCGCCGACGCCTGCCGTGACGCGGTCATGCTCCCAGTATGTGCTGGTCACCGCCGCTTCGGCACCCTTCGGTGCAGGACGAACGACGCATATACGGCGAATACCGTCCCCGATCGGTGGATCGGGGACGGCATTGTCCGGAACGGGACGAATTCCTCTGCGGCGCTGTGTGAGTGCTCAGCGGTTGCGATCGGAGCTGTAGCCCCAGAGCCAGTCCGTGTACTTGTAGCTCGAGGTGTCGCGGGTGCGGAACAGTTCGTTGCGGGCCTCGCGGCCGGCACCGTCGAGGTGCCACAGGTCGCCCCACATGCGTCCGGTGGTGAGGATGCGGTCGGTCGCGGAGCCGTCGGCGTCACCGGCGGAGAACTCACGCCGCCGCGCTGGCTCTGAGGTTTCCGCACGTACGAACGACGAAGGCTCTTCCATCCCGGAGAGGATGGAAGAGCCTTCGCTCTTTTACGGGACGGACCGATCAGCGCGGATCGCGCTCGCAGCCGATCCCGTCGTTGTCGCGGTCGAGACGCGGAGCGTATCCGGGGTCGTTGCGGTGGACCGGAGCAGCGCCCGCATTCCATGCCTCGGTGCAGTTCTCGAACCCACCGCTCGGTGCGGCCGGAGCCTGACGGGCCGGGGGTGCCGGCGCGACCTGCGGAGCCGCCTGGGGTGCCGGCGGGGCAGGGGGAGCCGGAGGTGCCGGCGGCGGAGCGAACGGATTGAACGATCCGCTCGGAACGAGATCGGCGATGCCCTTCGGGAGCAGGTCCACGAGAGGGAAGGCGGTGGCGGTCGACGGTGCGGCGACCGTCAGAGCCACACACCCCAGCGTCGCAGCGACGATGCGGCGGAACTTCATGCGCGAGGCCTTTCTGTACTTCGTCCGGATCCGATTTGCCGGATCCGATCGAAATGTCGGCCTGGGCGTCGCGGGTGTTACGTCGCCCGCTCGCAGACGACGATCGGCCCGCTCGCGACCGGATGTCGCGAACGGGCCGATGTACTCCGGGCCTGCCGGGGGACGGCCCGGATGCCTGTCGTACGCCGGGATCAGCCGGCGTGTGTCATCTGCCGGCTCAGCCGGCGGCAGTCTCCTCGAACGGCACGACCACCTTCGGGTCGATCCGCATGACGGTGTACCCCGCCACCGCTCCGGCACCGAAGCCGGGAGCGAAGATGCGCACCGGTTCGGTGATGACCCCGTCGCGGACCGCGTCGTGGATCGCGAGCGGGATGCTCGCCGACGACGTGTTGCCGACCTTCTCGATGTTGAAGTACAACCGGTCGGCCGAGAGTCCGGCGTTCGCGGCGAGCTCGATGACCATCGTCTTGTTCGCCTGATGGGGAACGATGAGATCGATGTCGTCGAGCAGCGAACGCTCGGCGTCGTCGGGAGACGGGAGGGCCTTGATCTCGTCGAGCATCTGCGCCAGATAACGACCGGCGAGCGTCTTCACCTCGGGTCCGTAGACCGTGATGAAGTTGTCGAAGTCCGGGTTCGGCCAGATGATCGAGTTGACCTCGCTCGTCGGGCCGCTCGCGTAGCTGTTGAAGAACTCGAGATCGGGTGCCTCGCCCTCGGCGGCCGGAGAGATGACCATCGCCGCGGCGCCGTCACCGAAGATCATCCGGGACGGCCGGACGGTGCCGATCTTGTCCGAGAACTTCTCGACGCACACCACGAGGACGGGGCGCTTGACCTGCTGCAGGATGCGGGTCGCCTCGGCCAGGCCGTAGGGCATTCCCGCGCACGCCGCGATCAGGTCGAACGAGGCATGGGTCTGCCCGATGCCCAGTTCGCCCGAGATCCACGTGGCCAGCGACGGGATCAGCCGACCGCTCGTGCACGTGCAGGTGATGACCGCGCCGATGTCCTGCGGGCCGACTCCGGCGTAGGTGATCGCCTGCTTCGCCGCCGTCAGGGCCAGGTCCTCGAAGGTTCCCGAGGTGTACCGGCGCTGCTCGATCCCGGTCTTGGCCGTGATCTCGTCGGCCGACATGGGCGACCAGTTGTAGGCGGTGTTACGGATCAGGTCCTCGTTGGTGCACACCTGGTCGCCGTGCGCGACCGCGATCGCATCGATGCGGGGTGCGATCGCGAACTCCGAGCGCACGTCGACGGCCGGGTAGGGCGCAGACGGTGCCACCGGTTCGTGCCGCGTGTACGAGGTGGCCTTACGGGTCTTGCCCGACATGACCCGGTTGATGAACCGCTGGACCTCGCGATTGCGCGGATGGGAGGCCACGACGTAGTCGTCGTCCTTCAGGTCCGCGACCCGGACGAGTTCGGTTTCGCTTCCGTCCCAGGGCTGCTGGTTGTGCAGAACCATCGACCAGCGGCTCAGTGCCTCGAGTTCGGCGACGTCCTCGTGACAGTCGAGGATCTCGTCGTATCCGAAGACGGGGTGGTTCGGATCGTAGTGGCGAACACGCAGGGTGATGTTCTCCGGATCGGAGATCAGCTGTGGCACGGTCGGTTTGACCGTGGGCAGGTCGCCGGCGAAGTGACGACGCGAACCGAAGACCGCGAAGAGTCGATCGAAGATGCGGTCCTCGGCGGCACTGTCCCATGCGCGGGGGAGAGCGCGGTAGGCCTCCTCGACCGCCCCCAGCCGCTCTTCGGCCTCGGGCCAGGGAGTCAGACGAGGCATGTAGACGTCGTCGCGGTTGCGGGGAACGTCGCCCCAGCGAATGACGCGCCGCTCGAACATCATCAGCGGGAATCGGTCGGCCCAGAAGACGTTCAGGGCCATGTCCCGCATGATCTCGAACTTCGAGGCGTACTTGCCCAGTTCGTGCCGGGAGAGGATCTCCGAGACCGTGGGTGCCTTGGTGTCGAAGTCGCGTCGGATGACGGCGTCGAGGTGGTCGACGCTGCTCAGCGTGGAGAAGTCGAGTTCGGGAACGAAATTGGAGGGGAAGACAATTCGGCCGTGCCGATTGAGCTCGAATGGCTGCATGTGCGAGGGGACCGTTCGATTCGAAGTAGTGGGTGGGGAGACCGGATCACATGTCCAGGCCGCCGTTGACGCCCCATACCTGACCGGTGATGTACGAGGAGGCGTCCGCGGCGAGGAAGTGCACGACCCGGGCGATCTCCTGCGGGTCGGCCAGTCGTTTCACGGGGATGGTGTCGGTGATGCGTGCGAGAACCTTCTCGGGGATGGCCTCGACCATCTCGGTGGCGACGAAGCCCGGGGTGACGGTGTTGACGGTGACGCCGATGCCGTTCGGGTCCAGCTTGTCGTTCTTGGCCAGGTAGAAGGCCGCTTCCTTGGCGAGGGTCTTGGTGAGACCGAACAGGCCGGCCTTCGATGCCGCGTAGTTGGCCTGGCCGATGTTGCCGGTCTCGCCGATGACGGAGGAGACGTTGACGATGCGTCCGGTGCCACGCTCGAGCATGTGGCGCAGTGCGGCCTGCGCCAGGTAGAACGCACCCGAGAGGTTCACGCCGATGACGGTGTCCCAGTCCTCGTCCTGCATCTTCAGCACCGTGCGGTCGATGGTGATGCCGGCGTTGTTGACCAGGATGTCGAGACGGCCGTGCGTTTCGATGACCTCGTCGATGGTGCGTCGGCAGTCGTCGGCGTTCGCGACGTCACCGCGGTGCACGGAGTAACGGACGTCCTTGCGGCCCGTCTCGTTCAGGTCTGCGAGGAACTGATCCGCCTGAGCCGTGTTGCGTCCGTAGCCTGCGGCGACGGCGGCGCCCTGGCTCGCCAGGCTGCGGCTGATCGCCGCACCGATGCCGCGTGTGCCGCCGGTGACGAAGGCGACGCGTCCGCGGAGTTTGTTTCCGCCGGCAGCGATCTGCGAGCTGGGTTCGATGGTGCTGGTCATGCTGATCTCCTCGCTGTGCGAGGGGGCGACGGGCGCGGCTGTTCGCCGACGTCGCACAAACGCCCCCTGCGCGTTGATTTCTCTGTGGAGGAGCACGTTTCGAATCCCCCTGACTCGAACGCGTGTCCCCCGAAACGAGCCTTCATTGGCTCATAACTCCCTGCGGCACCAATCATGCACCACCTCGATGATGTTGTCACCAGAAACAATTCGAGTCTCGAATGTCGTCAATTTGTCCAAATAGTTCGAGAAGTATTGGAGCACAATCATATTCGACGAATATTCGGGGTTACCCCACGGTACGAACATGCTGAATGTTCGTATCCATCCGGACGTACAGCCTGCACGAATCGGACTGCTCCAGAATGGCACAACGTGCTACCGGGGAGTCAGGTACAACCGTGTGCACATGGCGTGGACGCGAACGTGTTTCGCGCACGGTCCCGAAAGTAATTGCAGATGAAGGGATTCGGGGTCGATTTCCTACCGTGGGCGGTCGCTTGACGCCTGTCGGGGAGAGGCGCACTCCGTGCCGCCGAAGCTCGACCAAGACGAGCTCGTTGGTATTCCCCGTTCGAAAACGCGCCACACCTGGCGTCGGTGTGATTCTCGACACTACAGAGGGTCGTTGTGGCGAAGCACAGGTCTTTCCGGCGATGAGAGGATGGCCCCGTGAGCAACACTCGTCTTGTCGAAACACCGGTGGCCGAACTCGAGGTACGTCTCGACGGGGAAGGGCCGGCAGTCGTCCTGCTGCCCTCCCTCGGGCGCGACTCCTACGAATTCGATCCGATCGCGAGCGACCTCGCCGCAGCGGGATTCACCGCTCTGCGACCGCAACCCCGGGGTATCGGCAGCAGCCGCGGACCCATGACCGGTCTCGACCTGCACGATCTCGCGGGCGACGTCGCCGCCGTCATCGAGCATTTCGACGCCGCACCCGCTGTTGTGGCCGGTCATGCGTTTGGGCACTACGTGGCCCGGGTACTCGCCGCCGACCGGCCCGAACTCGTCCGGGGGGTCGCCGTGCTCGCCGCCGGGGCCCGCCGGTTTCCGGCTTCGCTGACCGAGCGTGTCGCCAAGTGCTCCGACCTCTCGCTTCCCGACCACGAACGACTCGTGCACCTGCGCGACGTCTTCTTCGCCGCAGGACACGATCCGGCGGTGTGGCTCGACGGGTGGTGGCCCGACGCGATCGTGTCGCAGCGGGCAGCGATGGCCGCGACCGACAAGGAATCGTGGTGGACGGTGGCGCCGTCACCTCTGCTCGACGTACAAGCAGGAGAGGACGTTTTCCGGCCCGCGGAGACCCGAGGTGAGCTCGTCGACGAGTTCGGGAGTGAACTCGTCTCCACGGCCGTCGTGCCGGCTTGCGGGCACGCCCTCGTCCCGGAGGCTCCTCACGAGGTAGCCAGGATCCTGGTCGAGTGGATCCGTACGCGTCTCGGATGAAGGTTTCGTCATCTTCGGCTCATCGACCCCTCATCGTCGTGCGCCAAAGTTACCGGTGACCAGGACGAACACCGAGTCGAGGAGAACGATCATGGCGATGAGCCGCACCGCATGGGCCGTGACCGCTGTAGCGGTCGCGATGACGGCCGGCACCGTCGGTTTCGTGTCGGCGAACCGAGGTGAGTCCGCTCCCTCCGAACCGTCGTCGTTCACCGTCGCCCGCGTGGTGGACGAGACGACGACCGGCGGCCCGGATGGAACTGTTCGGGCGGGCGTCGACCCGGCCCGGGATGCGGGGCCGGGTGACCTGCCCACCGACATCCCCTACATCGACGTCACGAGCTGCGACGCGTGGTTCGAGGACTGGGACGACACGGTGCCGGACCACGTCGAGGACTTCTACGACGAGTGGGACGACCGCTGTGACGATGTGCACGACGACCGGGACGACGACCGGGACGACGATCACGACGACTGACCCGCACGACGGCCCCACGACGACGAGACCCCACCGGAAGTGTTCCGGTGGGGTCTCGCTCTCGTTGCGTGGGTTACGCGAGCGTGCGTGCCATGCCGCGCTCGACGGCCGCGATGATCTGCGGCCGCAGCTCGACCGCCGGCACGATCGCGTCGACCGAGCCGACCTGCTGTGCGCGCTGGATGTTGTGGATCGCCTCGAACTCGGCTGCCACCTCACCGAGCTTCTCCGACCGCACCGCGGTGCGCAGAGCGGTGAGCTCGACGCCCAATCGTGCCTTGTCGCCGTCCTCGGCGGCCCGCAGCTGCGCCTCGAGTTCCACGACCCGCGGATCGCTCGCGGTGCGCTTGTTGACGTCGCGGGTGAAGACCACCGCAGCCGCCGGAGCGCCACCGAGCACCGAGGCGAACGAACCCTCCACGGCGAGGACTTCCATGTTCTCGTTCAGTGCGCCCGAGAACACCACGAAGGCACCACCGTGGTAGCGGGAGACCACGACGAACACGATCGGACCGTCGAAGTTGACGATGGCCCGGCCGATCTCGGCGCCGTACTCGAGCTGCAGGTTGCGCAGCGACTCGGGGGAGCCGTCGAAGCCCGACAGGTTGGCGAGCACCACGAGCGGACGGTTGCCGCTCGCCGCGTTGATCGCCCGTGCCGTCTTCTTCGACGACTTGGGGAACAGCGTGCCCGAGGTCCACTGGTCCGGTCCGTCGGCGGGGAACCAGCCCTTGCGCGGGATTGCGCGGGACTCGATGCCGATGACCGTCACCGGGTTTCCGCCCAGGTGCGCGTCGAACACGACCGAGGTGTCGGCGTCGGCCATGTCGGCCCACCGTTCGAGCACAGCGTGGTCCTGGTCGACCACCGAGCGCATCACCGTACGGATGTCGAACGGCTTCTTGCGATCCGGGTTGGTCTCGGACGAGAAGATGTCGCCCACGGTGGTGAAGTCGCTGGACGGATGCACGTGCGGGTACACGCACACGTTGCGGTCGACCGGGTCGGTGGACGCGGCCTTGCGCGGGAAGCGCTCGCCCGGCGCGACGTAGGCGTGGGCGTAGTGCGCGAACAGTGTCTCGATGGCGGCCCTGAGGTTGGGGGCCCAGTACTGCGCCTGACCGTTGGGGCCCATGACGCGGTCGTAGCCACCGATACCGAAGTTGTCCTCGGCGGAGACGCCACCCGAGTAATCGAGCGACTGCTTGCCGGTGAGCACCATGGCGCTGTCCGGGGTCATCACGAGGATGCCCTTGGTGTGCATGAGCATCGTCGCCTCGGCGTTCCAGTACGGCTGCGCGCCGACATTGATGCCGGTGACCACGACGTTGATCTCGCCGCCGTTCTGCGTGAATGTGATGATGCGACGCAGACCGCGCGACACCCAGTCCATGTTCTCGGTGCCCGAGTCCATGGAGATCGTCGCGCCGGACGACAGCGCGAACCACTCGACGGGAGCGTTCAGGCTCTCCGCCAGGTCGATCGCGGCGACCACACGGGAGCACTCGGCCTCCGCGACGGTGCCCAGCGCCTTGGTGGGATCACCGAACAGCGTGACGCGCTTCATGCCCTCGGGGTACCGCGGGGTCGGGGTGTCGACGACGCCGACGATCAGACCCGCGGTGTTGCGGCCGTAGGGGCGGTCGACGGGCACGAGGGTGCCCTGCTCGTCGAAGTCGTACTCGACGAAGGTGCCCTCGCCGCCGGTGAGCAGCGGGATCAGCTCGTACGGGTAGACGGTGCCGCGGGCACGGGACCGCTGGACCTTCTGGGTGTACTCGTCGAGCGGCTTCAGCGGCTCCTTCGGCGGCTCAGTGACCCGCACGATGACGCCCGCACCGGAGCGGTACGAGAAGCGCAGGGCGACCTCGCGTGCCGGCTCGTCCTGGCGATCACGCCACGACCCGATGACGGTGATCTCCTCGAGTCCGGCACCCACGGTCAGCGGCGCGGCGTTGCGGCCGATGCGGCGTAGGTCCTCCATGTCGAGATCGACGGCGGGCCACACGTAGAGCACCACGCGGTTCGCGTCGAGACGTCGCCCGCCGCGGTTGGCCTGGGCGCGTCGCATGCCGTCGAGCGAGCTCGCGAGAGCGCGTTCGAAGGCCGGCAGTCCGACGATGCGACCGGACTCGTCGCGCTGCGGCGTCAGGTCGCGCACCTCGGCGAGGGCGATGAACCGCTCATCGGACGGATTGTCCTGCGACACCAGGTGATACAGGTAGGTGTCCGGGTTGGCGGGCAGGCGGGTGCCGTCGAAGTTCTTCAGGCGCCACAGATCCAGACGCTGACCCGTGAGCGGGTGGATGTCGCGGATGTTGGTCTCCTCCGCGTATCCGGTCTCGTAGGGGCGGAAGGTGAACACGTGCTCTTCGGCCGTGTCGGTGTGGCAGACCGTCACGGTCACGCGACGGGCCACGCCGGTCACCGGGCGTGCGGCGAGTTCAGCGCGCAGCGCGTCGGCCTGGGCGTCGGCATCGGCCGGAGCGTCGTCCCACGCGAGGTACAGGTCGATCACGAGGTTCTTCGTGTCGGGAACCGAGGCCGCCGACTCCTCGACGGCGTCGAGCAGCGACGCGAACTCGGCCTGCGGGGCCTCGGCGGAGATCAGGTACAGGCGCGTGCCGCGCAGATCGAAGTTGCCGGTGACGAACTGGTGTCCGCCGACGGTGCACGAACGCACGTCCTCGAGGGTGCGGATCTTGTACGCCCGGCGAGCGATGACCTCGAGCAGCGGGCCCGGAACGGTCTCCGGACGCGTGATCTGCTGTGCGAGAAGGTCGATCAGCGGCTCGGGTGTGGCGACCAGCGAATCGATGCGCTGCGCGTAGTCCGTCGCCTGCGGATGCTCGGCGAGGTACGCGAGCGAACCGCGGACCCCGTCGTAGACCTGCTCGCGGGCCTTGCGGATCACCGGCTCCTCGAAGTAGCGGTACCGCAGGTTGCGGGCGGTGTCGCCGATGACCGGGAAGCGGACCTGGGTCGCGACGATCAGCCGGTCGAGGACTTCGTTGAGCTCGTGGGAGATCCCCACCTCGGTGTCGTCGCGCTCGACCCAGCGGTCGAGCAGCGAGGTGACCACGGGGACGTGGGCCTCGATGCGCTCGAGCGCGAGGAACAACCGGTAGACGGCCTCCTCGAGCTCCGGGGTGCGATCGAGTTCCAGGACGTCGTAGTGCCGCAGGGCACGGGCGAGACGCGCGCGGAAGCTGTCGGGCAGACCCCCGACCTCCACGTCGAGCGACTGCAGGTAGCCGTGGAAGAACTCGCGGGGGCTGTGGACCCGGTCGTCGCTGTTCTTCTCCTCCTCGGTCGGACGGTTGCGCGACAGTTCGCACACGTCCGCGAAGGTCGTCAGCAGCGAGAGCTCGGCGCGGACGAGCGCGCACGAGTCGACCGAGCCGGAGAGACGCTCGTACTCGGCGAGCAGTGCCGCGGTGCGCTCGGCGGACACGTCGTATCCGGTGACCAGAGCGGCGAGCGAGTCGAGGCGAGCGAGTGCGTCGGCGGCGACATCGTCGCTGAGCGAGGGCGCCGGTGCAGCGAACTCCACGCGCTCGACGGTCTCGGTGACGACCTCCTCGACGATCTGGTCGACCCGCAGAAGCGGGGCGCCCGCGTCGACCTGCGCGTTGACGACGGCGAGGATCTCGCGGACCTTGCCGGCGAAGGGAGCGCGGACCGCGGTCTCCATCTTCATTGACTCGAGCACGACGAGGGTCTGACCGGCCTCGACCTCGTCACCGACGGCGACGGGAACCGCGACGACCACGGCCGGGGCAGGGGTGCGCACCACGCCGGCCTCGTCCTGGCTGATCTGGTGGCTGATGCCGTCGACCTCGACGAGGAAGTGGGCCGGACCGGCGATCGACACCACGTTGTGGCGGCGTCCGCCGAGGGTCAGGCGCGACTCGTAGTCGCCGAGCCGCTCGACGTCGACGTCGAACTCGGCGGAACCGGTGTCGACCCGGTAGCGGTGCGGGCCGACCTGGCCGACGACGAGCTCGTAGGCCTGGCCCTGGTAGCTCAGCTCGATCTTGCGTCCGACGGCGTGTCCGGCACGCGGGCGACCGCCGCGGGCGGAGGCGAGGAAGGCGGAGCGCTCGTGGGCCTCGTCGGTGTCGTAGACATCGACGGCCGTCGCGATCAGAGCGACGTCGGCGACCTTGGACGGACCGGTCTCGGCGCCGGCGCCGGTGCGGTCGAGCCAGCCGGTGTCGGCGGAGGCGTCGATGACCTCGGGACGGTCGAGCAGGTCGAGCAGGAACGACTTGGTCGTCGTGCCGCCGTCGAGGACGACGGTGGTCTCGCGCAGAGCGGTGCGCAGGCGGGCGAGTGCCTCGTCGCGGTCGCGGCCCCACGCGATGATCTTGGCGACCATGGAGTCGTAGTCGGGCGGAATGACGTCGCCCTGGGCGATGCCGGTGTCGACACGCAGACCGGAGCCGAGCGGGAACTTGAGCAGCTGCACGGTGCCGGGAGCGGGTGCGAAGCCGTTGGCGGCGTCCTCGGCGTTCAGGCGGGCCTCGACGGCGTGCCCGAACTCGCCGGGGCACTCGCCGGGAAGCTTCTCGCCGGAGGCGACGAGGATCTGCAGCTTCACGAGGTCGATGCCGGTCGTGGCCTCGGTGATGGGGTGCTCGACCTGGAGACGCGTGTTGACCTCGAGGAAGGTGAAGATCTTCAGGTCGGGCTGGTAGAGGTACTCGACGGTGCCGGCACCGGCGTAGCCGGCGGCGCGGACGAGATCGGCCGAGACCGTGCGCAGGTGGTCGGACTGCTCCTTGGTGAGCAGCGGCGAGGCGGACTCCTCGATGACCTTCTGGTTCTTGCGCTGGATCGAGCAGTCGCGCACGCCCGGGGCCCAGACGTTGCCGTGCTTGTCGGCGATGACCTGGACCTCGACGTGGCGTGCGTCGGTGACGAGACGCTCGATGAACACGACGGGGTCACCGAAGGAACGCTCGGCCTCACCCTGGGTGCGCTCGAGGGCGAGCTCGAGCTCGTCTTCGGCGTAGACCTTGCGGATGCCACGGCCACCGCCGCCGGAGCGGGCCTTGATGATCAGCGGGTAGCCGATGGCCTGCGCGTGGCGGCGCGCGTCGGCGCGGGAATCGACCGGTCCACCGGACCACGGTGCGACGGGAACGCCGACCTTCTCGGCGAGGAGTTTCGCCTCGACCTTGTCGCCGAGCAGACGCATGGCGTCGGCGGAGGGACCGATGAAGGTGATCCCGAGGCGGGCGCACAGCTCGGCGAAGGCGGGGTCCTCGGCGACGAAGCCCCAGCCGACCCAGACGGCGTCGGCCTTCGCCTCGAGGAGCGCGCGCTCGAGTTCTGCATGATCGAGGTAGGGGGTCGCCGCCGTCGTCGACGGCCGGAGGGTCACTCCTTCGTCGGCCTGACGGACGAACATCGCCCGTCGCTCGGCATCGGTGTGCAGAGCGATCGTCTTGATGTCGTAGCCGTGCTCGGAGTTGAGCTCCCGGACTGCCCGGATGAGGCGTACGGCCGCCTCACCGCGATTGACCACTGCGATCCGCTTGAACATACTCGTTGCCACCGTTCTCCATGGTTTGTGCACGCATCGGGCGCGCGTCTCGAAGCTCCACCCCAATGAGGAAGTCAAACTAACCGGTCCTACCTTCCACGTCTCGTGTTGGCGACGCGAGCGGGAACATGTAGCGGTCGGCTCCTCGTGGTTGGCATGGGCATGCGTGTTCGTCGTCGATCCACCGGGCAACATCCGCGGTGTCCGAAGGACCGTTTCGAACAGGTCTCCGCAGCTACGGCCGTCGGTTGCGACGGTCACGTCCCCCTGGGCGAAGGCTCCGTTCGGATTACAGCATGGAGGAAACATGAGGGTTTGTCACGTTTTGCTTCCATGTGGGGCGATCGGCGGCGCCCTCGTGGCCGACTTCTCTCACAGGCATTCGCGCGCAGAGGATTTCGCTCGGGAACGGGTGTCGGGGAGGGGGTCTCCGGTCCCGGAGGCCGCCGGTACTGTGCAGTAACACCGATCGGTAACTTCCTGAGGGGTCAGGGACCCGTCGCCGGCGTCCTCTCGCTTCTGCTGGTACGCAACGGTTTTCGAGCGCCCCCGTCTCGGGCGCGATCCGGGATCGGGCAAATCGTTCGGAGCTACCTCGATAATGCTGTGACATCCGTCACGAAGGGCGAAAAGGTGAAGGTCTCAACCGAACCAGAGCGCGGCCGTGGACGTGTGGGATCGTGCCCGTCGAGCGCCCGGGACCGGGGCCGTTACCGGGCATTTCTCCGAGCCCGCGCGGAATCTGGAACAGTGGACGGTGCATGCCTGCGGACGAGCCGCGAGGAGGATCCCCGTGTCCGAAGCCGATCGACCCCACCTCCCGGGGCGCGACGACGCGCCCGGCCGGGACATCCCGTCGGTGGACCGGCGGACACGTATCGCCGGGCAGGTCCGCCGGTGGTGCGAGACCGGCAGTATCGAGGGCGGGCACGCTCCTCTGTCGGACGCCGCGGCGGTCGCACTGGCCGCCGGCTACCTCGACGAATCGGCACGTGCTGTGCTGGCGAACCGCCGGCGCGTCGGGCGCCGGTTGCCCACCCTCGACGGATTCGGTGAGCTGCGCCGCCTGTCCGACGAGCACGCCCGCCTCCGCACACGGATCGACGGCCTGCGTCCCGGCGCTGCGCGACTCGCACTCGAATACCGGGCCAATGAGCTCGGCAAACGCATCCGGGCGGCGCGACAGACCGTCGTGCACTCGCCGCTGCACTACGCCCAGGGCGTCCGCGCCGTGCGCCGCGACCGACGCGACGGGCTGCATCTCGAGATCGAACAACGCGAGGCGCTGTTCGCTGCACTGCGACGCACCCCGGCGCCCCTGCCCGTCACGCCCGTCGAGCAGGCCCGGGGAGTGGTGCTCGGTGTCGCCGTCGACCGCGTGGGTCGCTGGTCCGAACGCACCCCGCTGGCCGAGACGGGGCGTCGCGTCGCCGAACGGCTCGGACGCGAGGTGCCCTCCGGCGACGACCGCTTCGTCGACCGCTACGACACCCTGCTCTTCCTCGCCGGTTCCCTGTACGACCGCGTCGAGGCATCGGCGGCGTGGCGTTCGAAGTACTTCGAGGTTCAACGAGCCCAGCTCGATCTCGCCGAGGAGCTCACCCAGATCGCGGTGGACACCGTCGCCCTGCGCGACCTGCTCGACGAGTTGCAGTCCGCGATCCGATCGGCGCCCGAGGCGCGGTCCGGTCTCGAATCCCGGGTGGCAGCGCTCGAACCGGTATGGGACCAGATCCTTGCGCGCGTCACCGCGCTCGCGCGCATCGGCGACCTGCTCACGCGCGCGGAGGGCCATCTGCATCTCACACACATCGCGCAGCGGACCGCGAGTCTCGACCAGCGGATCGACGACCTGATCGGCAGATCGGGTGCGCGCGAGTTGTCCGCCGAGAACACCGATTTCGTCGGCGACCAGCTCGGCGCCGCAGCCGAACCGATGGTCGCGCTCCGCAGTGCTCTGTGGACGGACATCGCCGAGCTCACCGCAAAGGAGTAACTCGGAGTTACTGTCATCTGTCACATCGATTCGGCTGCGTTTCGGGTCGTATCCCCGAACTCGTGGAAAGTGACCGTCTTCACTGGTGTATTCGTCCGAACCGGTGGTAGCTTCCTCGCGTCCTATCGGGGGTCGATACACAGGGGGGTGCGGTGGCGTCGCGGTTCGTGCGTACGGGTTTCGCGCTGGCTGTCGCTGCGGTGCTGGGGGTTTCGGGTTGTTCGGGGGCGACGAGCGTGTCCGTCGTCGACGACCCGCAGCTCGAGGCCGAGTTCGAATCGGTGCTCGTCTCCGGACAGTCCCGCACGCTCGGGGAGGTCGCGGCCGCAGCGGGTGTCGAGTCGTGGGACCGGATGTACTACTTCCGCGTCCCGGTGCTGATGAGCGAACTCAACCGCGTGATGCACACCCCCGGAGTCACCTGGCGGAACATGCCGGGATCCGATGCCGAAGGGCTCATCGTCTTCGTCTCGGAGGGGCAGATCGTGCGCGCGGTCGCCGACCGCAAGCCGCCGCTGTACCTGAGCGGTTTCGCGACCTCCGATTCGTACGTCACGCCCGACGAACTCGCCGGCATGCCCCGTCTCGCGGTCGAGTCGAGGGGCCGATGATCCGGTAGCTGTCACCCGGCTGCCTCGTATGTCCACCTTCGGGTAGTTTTGCTCGCGATATCGAGTAATGAATTTCTTTCCCGAAGAGGTGTGGGGTGGCACGGGTAATCGCGACGATCAACCTGAAAGGTGGCGTCGGCAAGACCACGACGACGGCCGCTCTGGGCGAGTTCATGGCGGCGGAGTTCGGGCAGCGGGTGCTGATGATCGATCTCGACCCGCAGACCAACCTCACCACGATGATGGTGGGGGAGGAGCGCTGGCAGGAACTGAACGAACTCGGTCTGACCCTCGCGACTCTCTTCCGTAGGGCGATCACGCCCCACGCCGACGCGTTCGACATCGAGAAGGCCGTCCAGAAGAACGTCTCGCCCGTGCGAGCGGTCCGTGATCTCGACCTGCTCGCGTCGTCGCTGGATCTCATGGACATCCAGGAGGGGCTCACCCACCAGCAGTACGCCGATCCCGGCTCGCACCGTCCCGTCGAGGTGCTGCTCTCCGCTGTCCGGCCCATCGCCGACCGGTACGACTACATCCTGATCGACTGCCCGCCGAATCTCGGGATCCTCACCCTCAACGGATTGCGTCTCGCCGACGGCTATCTCATCCCGACGATTCCCGACATCCTGTCCACCTACGGAATTCCGCCGCTGCAGACGAAGATCCAGGAATTCGCGACACGGACCGGGCACACCGTGCGGGAGATCGGTCTCGTCATCACGAAGTACCGCAGTGCCTCGAATCTGCACCGCACGATCATCGAACAGCTCCAGCGCGACCCCCGGATTGCGAGCGTCGTTCCCGCCTGGGTGCCCGAGGCCAATCAGATCGCGGCGTCCGCCGAGTTCGTGCCCTACGGCACGCTCAAGCGAAAGTACGGCAACACCGGCCAGTACGACGCACTGCGAATCCTCACCGAGACGATCATGATGAATGCGCAGGTGTACCTGTGACGAATCCCGACCCCGATACCGACATGGCACAGGCGCGTCTGCGGGTGCGCATCGGCGAGGCGAGTTCGGCGTTGCTCCGTCTCGACGAGGCGGCACCCGGCACGGCCGGCGCGCTCGTCGCTCTCGTCCAGGTGATCGCCGATGAGGCGGCACGCACGCCGCGGTTCGCGAGGGCACTCGCGGGAGCGCTCTCGGTTACCGCGGACGCAAGCGCCCCGACCCCTGCTCCCGCTCCTGCAACGCGCCCGGCCGCGGCCCGAACGTCTGCGCGTCGCAGTCGTCGCGCACCCGGGGCCTTCGACCCGTTCGTGGTGTTCCGCGAGAGCGGCGAGGCGACTCTGCGGGAGAGGCTGTCGACCCTCGGGGTCGAACAACTCAAGGACATCATCGCCGAGCACGCCATGGACTACGACAAACTCGCGATGCGCTGGCGCACCCCGTCCAAACTTCAGGACCGCATCGTCGAACGGGTCAAGGCGCTCACCACGAAGGGTGATGCTTTCCGGTGATCGATCACATGCAGTTCTTCTTCTGCTCGTAGCCACGTATGGTCGCACCAGACCTCCGGTCTCGATGAGACCGCGCAGGACGTGGGCACATCGCGCGTCGATCCCGATTCACTGCTCGATGTGCGCACCGAGAAGAGGAGTCGATATGGGGGACATCGTTCGACAGGGAGTCGCGGCCTTCGTGGCCGAGGTTCTGGCGCGAGGCGGCCGGGCCGAGCCGATCCCTGGACAGCGGGACGTCCGCGTACAGGGCGCGGACGGATCCGAACGTGTGGTGCGGGTGTGCTCGACGGCGAGCGATCCGTGGCTCGCGCGACGCCGCGACGGAGTTCCCGCCGCCGACGGTGCGGGCGTGTCGTACTGGGTGTTCGTCGATCTCGCACCCGAGCTACCGGAGTTCTATGTGGTGGACGCGGACGACATCGAAGGGGGAATCGAGGAGGAGGTCGCGCTCTGGCTCGCCGACCGCCCCGGCCGGACACCGACCGGCAGTCACCCGATTCAGCGCAGCAATGTCGTTCACGGTCAAGACCATTGGGATCTGCTCGGTCTCGACGCGGTCAAGGATCCCGACCACGACGCGGCGCCGGTGCCGGCAGCGGCCGTCCGCGTAGCACGTCCGGCCACACCGGCGGTCGCCGAACCCGACACCGACGACGGACGGCTCGCGGTGGTCGCCGACATCGGGGGATACCGCGTGCAGGGGCGCGTCGATCCGGTGTCCGGGACGCTCGAGATCAACCGGGGACCGATGGAGGGGCGTCGCTTCCCCGACGCCGCGGCAGCCGCACAGGCGCTCGTCACCTTCTTCGACGACCACGAGACCGTCCCCGACGGCGACACCTTCTGGCGGAGCGAGATCCTCGAGTGAGAACGCACTCCCGATAGCGGCTTCGGCTCGTTTCGATCTCCCGTAAGCGAGCTCGGCTCGTTTCGATCTCCCGTAAGCGAGCTCGGCTCGTTTCGATCTCGCTGACCACAACCGTCGACTCTGCCGACGGATGGCGGTGAACTGAATCGGCGCAAGCGACAACGCCAGGTTCAGATCATCGAAGGAGAGATCGCATGACCATCACCGAACTCGATCGCGATACGACCACCGCCGAATCCGTCTACACCGCCGGGGGCATCGTCGTCACCAAGCTGGGGGAGCACATCGGTGCGCGGATCGACGGGGTGCGGTTGTCCGGCTCGTTGGCGTCCGAGACCGTCGAGGCCATCCGCTACGCACTCGCCGTGCACAAGGCGATCGTCTTCCGCGACCAGCATCACCTCGACGACGAGGAGCAGTGGGCCTTCGCCGGCCTGCTCGGCACGCAGACCCAGTCGCACCCCACGGTCCACTCGAAGGGTAAGCGGCTGTTGCCCATCGAGGGTGCTGCGAACAGCTGGCACACCGACGTCAGTTTCGTCGACCGCATTCCGAAGGCGTCGATCCTGCGGGCGGTGACCCTGCCGCCGTACGGCGGTGCGACGACGTGGGCCTCCACGACCGCGGCCTACGAGCAGTTGCCGGATGCGCTGAAGGCGCTCGTCGACAACCTGTGGGCCCTGCACACCAATCTCTACGACTACGCCGAGAAGCTCGACGCGGGCAGCTCCGATCCGGCGCTGACCGAGGAGCGACGCCGCTACCAGGACGAGTTCCGCCGCAACACCTACGAAACGATCCACCCGGTGGTGCGGGTCCATCCCGAGACGGGTGAGCGCACCCTGTTGCTCGGTCACTTCGTCAAGGAGTTCGTCGGTCTCAAGCCGTCGGAGACCGCCGCGCTGCTCCAGCTGCTGCAGAGTCGGATCACGAAGCTGGAGAACACGTTCCGCTGGTCGTGGGAGAGTGGCGACGTCGCGATCTGGGACAACCGCGCCACGCAGCACTACGGCATCGCCGACTTCGGCGACCACACCCGCCGCCTGCATCGCATCACCCTCGCCGGCGACATCCCCGTTGGCGTCGACGGCTCGCGCAGCAGGGTCGTGCAGGGCGACGCAAGCGAGTACTCGGTGGTCGAGGAGTCGGCGCGACTGCCCGGCTTCGACGGGCACTGACACAGCAGAGCGCGAAACGGTCATAGGAGCGCGAAACATCCCGCGCCGAAGACCGTTTCGCGCTCCTCAACGTCAGGCCACGACGTACTTCTCCTTCTCGCGGACTCACAGCACGCCGTCGCCCGCTGTGGGTCCTTCCTTCTCGAATTCCTCGGGTACGAGCGACGTCTCGTCGCGCAGCACGATCGCGGTCATGATAGGGGCGGCGGCGAGGTTCTCGCCGTCCACGCGCATCCAGTCGGCCGTGCGACCGGCGAGGTAGATCCAGCCGTCCGCGTCCTTGTAGGCCACCCGGTGAGGATCGCGTTGGAGTGGAACAACGGCATCGACAGGTAGATTACGTCGTCGCTCGTGATCGAGAACTGCGGGACGAGCGTGCTGCCCGAGAACAACACCATCATGTGGGCGAGCATCACCGGCTTCGGATCGTCGCTCGTCCCCGAGGTGAAGATCAACATGAACGGATGGTGGGCCCGACCTTCCGGTACGGCTCGAGCGGACAGGCCCCGTCGACGAGCGCCCGCCACTCGGGGCTCGCGACGTCGAAGACGGCGACGTCGCCGAGATCCAGGCCGTCCAGCAGAGGGGCGTGCTCGGCATCGGTCAGCAGGATCTGGCAGTCCGCACGCAGGATGTCGCGTGCCAGACCCTCACCGCGTCGGGTGTTGTTGAGGCCGACGAGCGGGAAGCCCGCGAGCCCGGCCCCGGCGATCGCGTGGACGACGGCCGCGGTGTTGTTCTCGAACAGGTCACGGAGTGCCTGCTGGACGGTCTCTGCCATGGCTACCTCGGATATATGGAGAACACGTTCTCTTCGCCGTACACGAGTCGTTCGGGTCGCTCGTCGTCGCGTCACAATTCGGTCCGCGAACCCGGTGCGCGTGTGAGGTGGAACGCCTACTCTGAGTTCACCTGCAGCATCGCGGGTGGTGATCGCCGTGCGCCGTCGATCCCGTCCGCGCCGCACCGTTGCCGCCTCACGGCGGCTCGAGGAGGCCCGATGAACGCGGTTGTCGCTCCCGTCAAGCCCACGCGGCCCTATCCACCGCGAGCGAAGTCCAAGGGGGCGGTCCTCCATGACCTGATCACCACCACGGACCCGAAGACGCTCGGGCTGATGTACATCTTCACCTCGTTCGCGTTCTTCCTGTTCGGTGGTCTGCTCGCCCTGCTGATGCGCGCGGAGCTCGCGGTGCCCGGGCTGCAGTTCCTGTCGAACGAGCAGTACAACCAGCTGTTCACCAACCACGGCGGCATCATGCTGCTGATGTACGCCACGCCGGTCGTCTTCGGTTTCGCGAACTACATCCTGCCGCTGCAGATCGGTGCCCCCGACGTCGCCTTCCCGCGCCTGAACGCCTTCAGCTACTGGCTCTTCCTCTTCGGCGCACTCACGGTCGCCTTCGGATTCATCACGCCCGGCGGCGCTGCCGATTTCGGCTGGACGTCCTACATGCCGCTCGCCGACGAGATCCATTCGCCGGGGATCGGCGGCAATCTGTGGTTCCTCGGCCTGATCGTCATGGGTCTCGGTACCATCCTCGGCGGCGTCAACATGATCACCACCGTGGTGTGCATGCGCGCGCCCGGCATGACCATGTTCCGAATGCCGATCTTCACCTGGAACATCTTCATCACGATGATCCTCGTGCTCCTCGTCTTCCCGCTGCTCGCCGCGGCCTTCATGGGTGCCTTCGTCGATCGGGTGATCGGCGGCAACATCTACGACCCCGCGACCGGCGGTGTGCTGCTCTTCCAGCACCTGTTCTGGTTCTTCGGTCACCCCGAGGTGTACGTCATCGCGCTGCCGTTCTTCGGCATCGTCTCGGAGATCTTCCCGGTCTTCTCCCGCAAGCCGATCTTCGGATACAGCGGCCTCGTGTACGCGACCATTGCCATCGCCGCGCTCTCCATCGCGGTGTGGGCGCACCACATGTACGCCACCGGCGCCGTGCTGCTGCCGTACTTCTCGTTCATGACCTTCCTGATCGCCGTCCCGACGGGCGTGAAGTTCTTCAACTGGATCGGCACGATGTGGAAGGGCCAGATCACCTTCGAGACGCCGATGCTGTTCGCGGTCGGCTTCATCGTGACCTTCCTCTTCGGTGGCCTGACCGGTGTCATCCTCGCGAGCCCGCCGCTGGACTTCCACCTGCACGACTCGTACTTCGTGGTCGCGCACTTCCACTACGTGCTCTTCGGCACCATCGTGTTCGCGACCTACGCCGGCATCTACTTCTGGTTCCCGAAGATGACCGGCAGGATGATGGACGAGCAGCTCGGCCGCTGGCACTTCTGGCTGACCTTCATCGGTTTCCACACCACCTTCCTGGTGCAGCACTGGCTCGGTAACGAGGGCATGCCGCGTCGCTACGCCGACTACCTGCCCTCCGACGGGTTCACCACCTTGAACACCATCTCGACGATCGGGGCCTTCGTCGTGGGCGCGTCGACGCTGCCGTTCCTGTGGAACGTCTTCAAGAGCTACCGCTACGGCCAGGTCGTCACGGTCGACGACCCGTGGGGTTACGGCAACTCGCTCGAATGGGCGACGACCTGCCCGCCGCCGCGGCACAACTTCTACGAGCTGCCGCGGATCCGCTCGGAGCGTCCCGCCTTCGAGCTGCACTATCCCGACATGGTCGAGCGGATGCGTGCCGAGGCGCACGTGGGTCCGGGTAGCGACAAGCACGAGGTGAACGTGCTCGAAGGTGCCGACCGCACGCCGGGCGACATCCCCCGGGAGTGATCGACCGCGATAGCTCCGCGCATCGAACGAACCCCGCCGAAGGACGGAGTCGAGCGAACATGACCGCAGTCGAACCCGGCGGGAGCGTGCCCGCCGAGGTGGATGTCCTGATCGTCGGTGCCGGTATCTCCGGCATCGGCACGGCCTACCACCTGAAGACGAAGAGACCGGGGACGAGCTTCGCGATCGTCGAGGCGCGTGACGCGCTCGGTGGCACGTGGGACCTGTTCCGATATCCCGGCGTGCGCTCCGACTCCGACCTCCACACCCTCGGGTACGAGTTCAAGCCGTGGCGGAAGAAGCATGCGTACGCCGGAGGCGGCGAGATCCTCGGCTATCTCCACGAGACGGTGGACGAACACGGACTCCCTCCCTACCTGCACCTCGGGCACCGCGTCGTCGGCGCGTCCTTCTCGTCCGATACCGGCAGGTGGACGGTCACGCTCCTGCGCACGAGCGACGACACCATGCTTACGGTGACCTGCTCGTTCTTCTTCTCCGCGACCGGCTACTACGACTACGACGAGGGGTACAGCCCGGAGTTCGAGGGCAGCGACGACTTCCGCGGCACGATCGTCCATCCCCAGCACTGGCCCGAGGCTCTCGACTGTGCGGGCAAACGCGTCGTCGTCATCGGCAGTGGCGCCACCGCGGTGACGCTCATTCCCGCCCTGGCCGGCGTCGCCGAGCACGTGACGATGCTGCAGCGCTCTCCGTCCTACGTCCTGGGGTGGCCGAAGGAGAACAAGGTCGCCAACGCGCTGCGACGTGCACTCCCGACAGCGGCGGCCGACCGCGCCGTCCGTTCCCTGAGCATCCGGATGCTGCACGAGATGTACCGGACGAGTCGCCGGGCGCCGAACCTTTTCCGCCGTCTCCTGCGCCTTCGGATGACGAGCGTGCTGCCCGACGACTATCCCGTCGACGTGCACTTCAACCCGTCCTACGACCCGTGGGATCAGCGCCTGTGCGTCGCGACCGACGGTGACCTCTTCCACGCCATCGCCACCGGCGAGGCGTCGGTGGTCACCGATCGGATCGCCCGGTTCACGCCCACGGGGATCGCCCTCGAATCGGGGCGCGAGATCGAGGCCGACGTCATCGTCACCGCGACCGGCCTGAAACTGGTGCCGTTCGGGAGGATCGAAGTCGACGTCGACGGCGTCCCGGTCGACTGGCACGAATGCGTCACCTACAAGGCGACGATGCTCACCGGCGTGCCGAACTTCGCCTTCGCGTTCGGCTACACCAACTCGTCGTGGACCCTCAAGGTCGACCTCACCGGCCATCATCTGTGCCGGTTGCTCGACCACATGGACGACCAGGGCTACGACGTCGTCACCCCGATCTGCGACGATCCGGCCGTCGGCGGAGGGCCGTTCTGGGACCTCACGTCGAACTATCTCCGGCGCTCGGCCGACGTGTTCCCCACATCCGGGGAAGGCGGCCCGTGGTCGATGGAGCAGAACTACTATCTCGACCGCAGACGGCTGCGCCGCGAACCGGTCGACGATCCCGCCCTGCGTTTCACGCGGGTGGCCGAGCCGGCGGGTTCATCGAGCCCAGCAGGTAGCCGGGAACCCCCACCACGAGTGCCCGGGCCGCGCTCGTCACTGCCGCAAGGTCGCTGACACCGAGCACCGTCAGCGATGCCGTCGCCAGCGCTTCGGGGAGCCCGGCGTCGACGTCGCCGTCGTCGGCTCGCATGCCGATGACCGATTCGACGACCCGGAACGGCAGATGGGTGCGAGGATCGCCGTCGCCCACGATCTGCGCCGCCAGGGTCCGGTAGCGCTCCATCAGGTGCCGACGTTCCTCCCGGAACCGATCGAACGGTTCGGTGCGAACCTCCGGAAGGTGGTAGAGCGCACCGAGATTCCATCTGCCCGCGGACAACTGAGCCGTGTCGAACCAGGCGAGTGTGCACAGGCGCACCTCGGGCGGCAGCGCGGGGTCGAGATTGTCGTCGAAGTCGAGGGTCGGTTCGACGGTGTCCTCGAGCAACGCGACGAGGATGTCGTTCTTCGTCGCGAAGTGGTTGTACAGCGATGCCTGCCGGATCCCCACGGCCTCGGCGATCGTGCGTGTCGATGTGGGGGAGAACCCGCGGGTGGTGAACAGCTCCGCGGCGGCGTCGAGGATCTCGGCACGCGCGGTCGGCCCGGGCCGTCGCGGGGCGTGGAGGCGGGGGCGTCCTGGTCCTGCATGGGTCACGCCTCCACTGTGACACGACGAAAGGTGCTGCAGCGCCACTGTCTTCGTGCGTGAAGTTTTTGTCACACGTACGAAACACGCGTCACGGACTCGTTACGCCATGGACATTCCCCGAAGATGCGCGATGGGAAAACTGTCGATCGACAGTTTCCCCGGACCGCCGATCGGAGCACCATGACCGAGACCCTCGCGACCGCCACCACGCACGCTGCTCGTGCCCATGCCCGAGCGCAGGCAGGAACCGTCACCGACGCCATGCCGATCGTCCCGGCATCGTCGTGGCCGGCTCCGCCCAGCGGTCGCGCAGCGTCGATGACCTGGGCCGAGACCGTCCCCGGTGGCCGCTACACCAGCAAGGTCCTCGCCCGCGGCACCCGCCTGCGCCTGCGGGACGTCCACGGCACCGCCTGCGCCAACATCCTCCTGTTCCGCGCCGACGCCCCGCACGAACGGCTCAACGTCGCCGACACGGTGAAGGTGCCGTGGCAGGCCTATCTCGGTGTCGGGCACCCACTGCTCTCCGATCAGGGCCGCGTCCTCGCCACGATCGTCGCCGACACCTCCGGACGCCACGACGCGCTGTGCGGCACCACCCACGTCGCGGGGAACACTGCGAAATACGGTGAGGGATCGCTCCATTCGAGCTCTCCTGCGGGTCGCGAACTGTTCACCGTCGCCGCCGCCAAGCACGACCTGCAACCGCGCGACCTGCCGCCCTCACTGTCCTTCTTCCACGGTGTCCGCGTCGAGGAGGACGGCAGCCTCGTCAGCACCGGCAACGCCGGTCCCGGTGCCGCCGTCGACCTGCTGATCCACCTGCCGGTGATCGCCCTGATCGCCAACACCGCACACCCGCTCGATCCGAATCCCGAGTTCACCACCGGCAGCCTCGAAGTCCTCGCCTGGCGAGCACCCGGCGAACTGAACTCGCTGCCGAACACCGACCCCGAGTGCCAGCGCGCCGTGCTCAACACCGACGACGCCTGGGCCGCCGCCACGTCCGAAACGGAGATCCACCGATGACCATCACCGCCGACACCGCAGACCTCGCCCTCGTTCCCGGTCGCGTCGTCCTCGACGAGATCGTCGGACTCCGTGGCCCGTGGTCGGCCGTCGTCGCCGCCGGCGACGTACTCACCATCGTCGACCTGCACGGCAACCAGGCGGTCGACACCCTCGTCTACGACGCCGCCGACCACACCCGCCGCTACAGTGCCGCTGCCACCGTGGCCGCCCAGCGGAACCTCTTCCTGTCCACCGGTTCGGTGTTACGCGACGCCGACGGTGAGCCGCTGATGACGCTCGTCGCCGACGAGGTGGGCAACCACGACACCGTCGGCGGTGCCTGCTCGCAGGAGTCCAACACCCTCCGCTACGGGCACCACACCAAGCACCAGCACGCCTGCGTCGAGAACTTCCTCATCGAAGGCACCAAGTGGGGACTGGGCAAGCGCGACCTCGTCTCCAACATCAACTTCTTCATGAACGTGCCGGTCGAGGCCGACGGCACCCTCGGCATCGTCGACGGCCTGTCCGCACCCGGCAAGCGACTCGCAATCCGCGCCGAGCGCGACGTGCTCGTCCTCGTCTCCAACTGCCCTCAGATCAACAACCCGTGCAACGGCTTCGACCCCACGCCGGTCCGCATGATCGTCACCCGCGGGGAATGAGGTAGTCATGACCACGAAGATCACCGTCGAACGTCCCGGAATGCTCACGACCGTCCAGGACTATCCCGGACGCACCGGTTACTGGCAGATCGGTGTGCCACCCTCGGGCCCGATGGACGACCTGTCGTTCCGCCTCGGCAACGTCGCGCTCGGCAACGACGAGGGCACCCCCGGTCTCGAGACCGCCATGGCCGGCCCCGCCCTGCGGTTCACGGAGGAAACCGAGGTGTGCGTGACGGGTGCGCCCGTCACCGTGCGCGTCGACGGGGCCGCCGTCCCGCAGTGGCGCCCGGTCACCGTCCCGGCGGGCGGCCTGCTCGACGTCGGAGCTGTCTCCGGGCCGGGGTTGCGCGTCTACGTCCTCATTCGCGGTGGTCTCGACGTTCCCGAATTCCTGGGCAGCGCAGCGACCTTCACGCTCGGAACGTTCGGCGGTCACGAGGGGCGCACGCTGCGCGAGGGTGACGTCCTCGTCGTCGGGGAGAACGCTCCCGGCGCGAGCGCCCCGGTCCCGTCCGAGCACGTGCCCGCACTGAGCACGCGCTGGGAGATTGCGGTCACCGAAGGTCCGCACGGCGCACCGGAATTCTTCACCCGTGCCGACATCGATGCCCTCTACGCCACCGACTACGAGGTGCACTTCAACTCCGACCGCACCGGCGTGCGGCTCATCGGCCCCAAGCCCGAATGGGCGCGCACCGACGGTGGCGAGGCGGGCCTGCACCCGTCGAACATCCACGACAACGCCTACTCCGTCGGCGCACTCGACTTCACTGGCGACACCCCGATCCTGCTCGGCCCCGACGGTCCCAGCCTCGGCGGGTTCGTGTGCCCGGTGACCGTCGTGGCCGCCGACCGTTGGAAGCTCGGCCAACTCGCTCCCGGCAACACGGTCCGGTTCGTGCCCGTGAAGTCGCAGCACACCGCGTCCCGCCGCGAACTCGGCGTCGCGCGTCGCGCCGGACTGTCGCTGGTCACCTCGGCCGGTGGCGACGGTGACGACGGAGTGCTCACCCGCCGTGACGGCCACACCGCCGTCACCTACCGCCGTAGCGGCGACGACAACGTCCTCATCGAGTACGGCGACATGACCCTCGACCTGGCGCTGCGGGCCCGCGTGCACGCGCTGCACCAGCGCCTCGAGGCCGACCGTCCTGCGGGTCTGCTCGAACTCACCCCGGGAATCCGGTCGCTGCAGGTCAAGGTCGACCCCGACGTCCTGCCCGTGCCGACCCTGCTCGGCCTGCTCGGCGAGGTCGAGGACACCATCGGCGACAGCGACGAACTCGAAGTCCCCAGCCGGCAGGTACGACTCCCGCTGTCCTGGGACGACCCGGCGACCCGCGAGGCCATCCAGCGCTACATGCACGGCGTGCGCTCCGACGCCCCGTGGTGCCCGTGGAACATCGAGTTCATCCGCCGCATGAACGGCCTCGACACCGTCGCCGACGTCTTCGACACGGTCTTCGCCGCCGACTACATGGTCCTCGGCCTCGGCGACGTCTACCTCGGCGCCCCGGTCGCGACGCCGCTCGACCCGCGGCACCGTCTCGTCACCACCAAGTACAACCCCGCGCGCACCTGGACCCCCGAGAACGCCGTGGGCATCGGCGGCGCCTACCTGTGCATCTACGGCATGGAAGGCCCCGGCGGCTACCAGTTCGTCGGCCGCACCACCCAGGTGTGGAACCACCGGCACCCGCAGCCGGCCGGCCCATTCGAGGACGGCACCCCGTGGCTGCTGCGCTTCTTCGACCGCATCTCGTGGTACCCCGTCGACCCCGACGAACTGCTCGATCTGCGAGCGGATCTCGCTGCGGGTCGCGGTGGGGGAGTGGAGATCACCGACGGCACATTCTCCCTGACCGAGCACCGGAAGTTCCTCGCGGACAACGCTGCTTCGATCAGCGGGTTCCAGGCGACGCAGTCCGTCGCCTTCGGCCAGGAACGCGCGCGGTGGAAGGCGGACGGCGTATGACGGCCGCCGAACGGATCCGTCCGGTGGGAACCCGTTTCGAGCGAACACTGTTGGCTCGGCCGGGAGCAATCCCGGACACCACCACCCGCGTCACGTGGCTGCAGGGTGAGCGGTTGTACTGCGACCTGCGACGACCGGCGACACTGCCGACGGTGACGGCCTCTACTCTCGCCGAGATGGAGATCGACGACCTCGTCGCTCTCGCGAGCCAGGACGGATTCGCCGGCCGACTGCTCGACAGCAGCAACCATGTCGAATGGGAACGGGCCGTGTCGTTCCATCCGCTCGGACCGACACCCGACGCCGGCACCCTGGAGGCCCTCGACACCGACACCCTCGTCGAACACGGTGTGTTCGAGGAGTACACCGAGCACTGGCGCATCATGGATGTCTCGCCCGACATCGAGGAGTACCTACTCGAGGACGTCGAGACCGGAGCGACCGCAGTGCTCGTGCGGGTCGGAGAGTGCTTCGCATTCGGGCGGAGTCGCGATCACGCGCTCGGATCCGAACCCCTCGTCGAACAGATCCTCGGCGCAGCGACGGTGTCGGATGCCCGAGCGTTGCTGGACTGCGAGATCGCGGTGGGTCGCATCGAAGACAGCCGGTGGGCCATCTCCGCATCGACCCTCCCGTACCGAAGCGGGCGCAATCTCCACCCCGTCTTCGGTCACGAGATCCGCACCCGAGACACAACATTCGACGGAACGTCCATCACCCGTCGGTGGCGTTCCGTCCACCCGACCCCGAGGGGTGACACATGACGTTCACGAGTATTCCCATCGTCGATGTGCATGCGCTGGTGTCCGGCGACGAAACCGGACGCGACGCCGTCGTCGCCGAACTCGGGCGCGCCGCGCGAGAAGTCGGCTTCGCGCAGATCGTCGGACACGGAGTCGACCCCATCCTCGTCGACGGATTGAAGGACGCGGCCGAACGCTTCTTCGCTCTTCCCGACGACGCGAAAATGGATGTGTACATTGGTAATTCCACCAACCACCGCGGCTACGTGCCGCCCGGTGAGGAAGTGTTCGCCGGAGCCACACCGGACCACAAGGAAGCATTCGACCTGTCGATCGACCTTCCGTCCGATCATCCCGAGTATCTCGCCGGCAACCCGCTGCTCGGCCCGAACCAGTGGCCCGACCTGACGGACTTCGACGAGCCTGTGAATGCGTACTACGAATCCGTCTTCGCTCTGGGACGTGTGTTGTTGCGTGCCTTTGCCGAAGCACTCGGCGAGGCGGCGGATCGGTTCGACCGCTATGTGACCACGCCGCCTGCTCAGCTTCGAATGATCCACTATCCCTACGATCCCGACGCCTCGGACCGTCCCGGCATCGGTGCCCACACCGACTACGAGGTGTTCACTCTTCTGCTCCCCACGGCACCGGGACTCGAGGTCCTCAACGCCGACGGCGACTGGATCGACGTGCCCTACCGCGAGGATGCCTTCGTCCTGAATATCGGTGACCTGCTGGAGATCTGGACCAACGGAGTATTTACAGCGACGTCACATCGGGTGCGTAAGGTTGCCGAGGAACGTTACTCGTTCCCCTTGTTCTTCAACGTCGATCACGACACCCGGGTCGACCCGCTGGAGAGGTTCGTCGACGCCGACGGACCGCGCTACGGCGGAGTCACTGCCGGCGAGCACCTGTTCGCCCAGACGGCCCAGAGCTTCACCTATCTCCGCAAGCGGCTCGCCGCGGGCGAGATCACCCTTCCCGACAATGCACGCCCCCTCTACTCGCTCGGACGCGAAGCCCAACGCAGCGCTCCTGCCGTCTGACCCTCTCCATACGGAGCAGCCATGATCATCATCGGTGTCGCCGTGTGCCTCGTCGTTCTCCTCGGGGCCGGCTTCTACTCCACCCGCAAGGTCCGCGGACAGGCCGGGAACTTTCTTCTCGCAGGTCGCTCGCTCGGTGCCCCTGTCCTTGCCGTCCTGCTCATGTCGCAGGTCATCGATTCCAACGCGACCCTCGGTTCCGCCGACCTCGCGGCCGGATTCGGATTCTGGGCGGGTGCGGCGATGCCGCTGGGTGTCGCATCGAGCGTGCTGCTCGTCGGACTGTTCTTCGCGAAGCGCCTACGCGCGACGGGCGTCGTGACCCTGCCCGAGTTCTTCGCCCGCCGCTTCGGCCGCGGCACCGAGATCACCGCGTCCGTGCTCACGGTCGGCAGCTTCGGCATCCTCCTCGCCGGCAACCTCGTCGCCCTGGGCTACCTGCTCCAGTACTTCCTCGGCCTGAACTACACGGCGGCGGTGCTGGTGATCATCCCGTTCGTGCTCGCCTACACGGTGGCCGGCGGCATGTTCGCCAGCGTCTACACCGGCATGGTCCAGTTCGCGATCATGGCCGTCGGTATCGTCTCGCTCCTCGTGTGGACGGCCTTCGGACCCGGCTTCACCCACGGGGACGGCCTCGGCATCGGCGATCTCGGACAGCTCACCGATCCGGCGCAGGGGGCCGCGGTCAACTGGGCCACCATCGTCGCTCTCGGTCTCGGCAACCTCGTCGCGATCGACCTGATGCAGCGCGTGTTCTCCGCCAAGTCCCCGATCGCTGCGCAGCGCGCCTGCTTCTCTGCGGCGACCGGCATTCTCGTCCTGTGTGTGCCGCTGTCCTTCGTGGCCCTTGCTGCCGTGTCGATCGTCGGTGACAGCGCAGCCGACGCCCCGATCCTCTACGTTCTGCTGGGCGAGTACACGCCGCAGTGGTTGTCGATCCTTGTGCTCTCCGGTCTGGTGACGGCTTCGCTGACCACGATCAGTGGTGTGCTGCTGTCCACCGCGACGGTTCTGGTGCGCAACGTCTTCCGCGTAGGCGGCGAGAACGCCGCGATGTCGTCGGACGTCATGAAGGCCACTCGCCTGCTCATGCTGCCGATGGCTGCCTTCGGTGCCCTCGTCGCGCTGCGGGTCCCGCAGACCGGCATCCTGCTCACCCTCACCTTCGACCTGCTGCTCGCCTCGCTGGTAGTGCCGTTCATCCTCGGACTGTTCTGGTCGCGCGGTGACGGTCGCGCTGTGGCTGCCGCAGCGATCGCCGGTATCACGGTGCGCGCCGGCTTCTTCGTCCTCACCCCGACGATCTACGGCGTCGACAACACCCTGCTGTACATCCCGAACTCTCTGGTCACCTCGAGCGTCGACGGCTGGACGACCTTCATCGGCTTCCTCGTCTCGCTGGTCGCGTACGTGACCGTGGCGCTGGTGCGCAGCCCGGTCCCCGCGATCACGGCGCCGGAGCCCGTCGTCGTCCCCGTGAAGCAGCCGGCTGCGGTGTAGTTCGCGCGCCGAACCGGGGTTCGCTACCGCAACACGCGGGGCGAGCCCCGGTTCACCGCGTCAGCTTCGCAGCACGACGCGCAGCTTGC
This sequence comes from Rhodococcus sp. GQ147, assembly GCF_059759155.1. Taxonomy (NCBI): domain Bacteria; kingdom Bacillati; phylum Actinomycetota; class Actinomycetes; order Mycobacteriales; family Nocardiaceae; genus Rhodococcus; species Rhodococcus sp. GQ147. Next base: position 14,277 of record NZ_JCAXDU010000030.1, on the reverse strand, counting down.
CGCAGTCTCTCCGCCACGACGTCGAACCGCTCGAGTTCCGCCCAGGTCCAGCGCACCACCTCGTAGCCCGCGTCGCGGATCGCGTCCTGCCGGAGCTTCTCGTCGAACACGTCGCGCGGAGCGGAATACTTGATCCGTCCGTCGAACTCTCCGACGATGCCGTTCTCCCAGAAGAAGTCGACGCGATAGCGTCGACCGTTTCCACCCACGATCTCGTACTGGAGGATCGGCCGCGGGAGGCCCGCCTCCGCAATACGTAGACGCGACAGCGACTCTCCTGCACTCTCGCTCCGACCGTCCAGGAACGGAACGACGGCGCGGGCCTTCGCGAGACCGTGCCTGTGTCCGGATCCGGCGAGCACCCGGAGCAAGTCCGCCGCGGCGTCCGGATACAGTCGCAGAGCCGAGTCACCCACGACGACGGCCTGATCTCTCGGCAACGTCCGGGCGAGGTCGACGACCGTCCGGGCGACCGATGTCACCGGCAGGCCGTCGAGGAGAACGACGTCGTCACCGACTTCGGTCGGGTGCACGTGGATCTGCGACGTCATCCGCCCGTGCCGGTGCGGTGGCCTGGAGACGTGTACGTGTTCGAGCGAGGCCTTCCACAGATCCAGCCCATGAAGGGACGCCGCAGAGACGTGGCTCAGGACCGATCCTGCGGAGAGTTGCCGACCGAGATGCCGTGCCCGGACCCGGTGCACCCCGACCTCGCCGAGCGCCTCGACGTCCGATCGGTGCAAGAACATACCGCGTCCGAGGCGGACGAGGTCTCCGGCCCTGGTTGCTCTGCGGATGTCGTTGTCGGACATGCCGGATTCCGTCAGTGTCGCGGTCGTGAGTATAGGTGGATCGCCCATGAGTCGATCGTCGCAGCCCGTGCGGGTGCCGAAACGCCGCAGAAAGGCCACAGGCGAGGTTCTGCCGAGTATCCGTGTTCGCTCACTATGCGCGGATCGATGAAGCCACCCCGACCGACGTCTCCCAGAACCGCCCATAGCGGCCGCTGCGACGCACCAGCTCTTCGTGGATTCCCTGCTCGACGATCTGCTCGGATGGCACCCTCACCGCCGGTACCCATCACACCCTCCCGATGTACCCGAGCGACGAGATCGACACCGTGCTGCGGGATGCGCTGGGTACCGGTGCTCCTGTCGATCAGAATTATGATCCAGATCACCGATGAAGGTCGGATTGTTCGTTTCCGCAGGTCACCACGTAGTAACGGACTGTTCTCCGCAGGTTCGGGGTCTCTATGTGCGCCGGAAGTCGTGGAGCCGTAGAAATACACTCGCTACCGTTGAAAGCGACGAAGTGCCCCGAAACGGGCGAATGGAAGTGAGAAATCATGGGCAGTTCTCCGGCCCCTGAACGAATTGCCGAATACCCCAGACCTTCGCACACGCTGCTCCACCTCACCGACACCCACCTCGTCGGTGGAGACGAACTCCTCTACGGCACCGTCGACGCCGACACCCGCCTCGGCCTGATCCTCGACGACATCCGTGCCTCCCGGGTCCGACCCGACGCCCTGGTGTTCACCGGCGACCTCGCCGATCGCGGCCAGCCCGACGCCTACCGCAAGCTCCGCGGACTCGTCGAACCACTGGCCGCAGCGCTCGACGCCGAGATCGTGTGGGCGATGGGCAACCACGACGACCGCGCGACCTTCCGTGAAGAGCTGCTCGACGAAGCGCCTCTCGGCGCACCGATCGACGCCGTCCACACCGTGGGCGGACTTCGGATCGTCAGCCTCGACACCTCGGTCCCGGGCCATCACCACGGTGAGGTGACCGACGACCAGCTCGCCTGGCTCGCCGACGAACTCTCGACACCCGTCCCGTTCGGTACCGTTCTCGCACTGCATCATCCGCCCGTGCCGAGCGTGTTCGACATGGCTGTCCTCGTCGAACTGCGCGACCAGGCCGGTCTCGCCGAAGTGCTGCGCGGCACCGATGTCCGCGCCATCCTCGGCGGTCACCTGCACTACTCGACCTCGGCCACGTTCGCGGGCATCCCGGTGTCCGTCGCCTCGTCGACCTGCTACACGCAGGACCTGAACGTCCCGGTCGGTTCGCAGCGCGGGCACGACGGCGCGCAGGGTTTCAACCTCGTGCACGTCTATCCCGACACGATCGTGCACTCCGTGGTGCCCAGCGGAAGTTACGCCACCGCCGGGCAGCCCCACACGGCCGAGGACGCGGCGCGGCGTCTGGCCGAAGCCGGCATCCGCATCCCCGAGAACCCCGACCTCACCGTTCGGATCTAACCGACGTCCGGTCGGCCCGGGTGGCCGGTCTCCCAGGGTGCCGGGATCGGGTAGTACCGCTCCAGGAACTGCGTGACCTTCGCGGTGCGCAGCTCCAGGTCGACCTCGGGCGTGCTGCCGTCGTTGAGGCAGAACAGGTCGAGATTGCGGCGCGCCAGGATCGTGTCCAGATGTCGCAGACCGGACTTCACAGTGGTGTCGACGTACTCCACCTTCGCCGTGGTCTGCTGCACCGCGCGGCCGGTCAGCAGCGTGTAGTAGTGGTAGAAGGAGTTCGTCACCGAGATGTTGTCGGCCGCCCGGAACGGGCTCGCCGCCGTCGCAGCGAACTCGTCCCCGAACTCGCGTTCCATCTCCGCCATGATCGACCTGCGCAACGGGACCGGGGTGTGTTCGAGGTGCCGAGTGATGGTGACCCCGAAGCGATCCTGCAGGAGCTTGCGGTTCATGCGGGCGGAGTTCTCGAATCCGCTGCGCGACGGGTCGTTCCGACCCAGCCCGATCCGCACGTCGCACTCGATGAACTTGCTGACACCCCCGCCGGAGAAGAACAGGCTCGGGCTCACCCGGCGACCGAAGAACATGTCGTCGTTCGAGTACAGGAAGTGCTCGGACAGCCCCGGGATGTGGTGCAGTTGCGACTCGACCGCCATCGAGTTGTAGGTGGGCAGCGCTGACGGGTCGGCGAAGAACTCCTCGCTCCGCACGAACGTCACACGCGGGTCGTCGGCGAGCCACGCCGGTCGCGGCGAGTCGGTGGCGACGAAGATCCGCCGCACCCACGGCGCGTACATGTGGACCGAACGCAGGGCGTACTTGAGTTCGTTGATCTGCCGGTAGCGCGCCGGCGTGTCGTCACCTTCGCCGACGACGTAGTTCTGCATCAGCTTTGCGCGCTTGGCCTGGAACGACTTCGACGACCCGTCCACCCACGAGAACACGAGGTCGATCTCGAACGGGATGTCGCCGGGGTGGCGGTCGAACATGCCCTCGATCGTGGGCCACAGCTGTCCGTACCGCTCGACCGTCGTCCGGCGCATCTCGTCGCGCAGGGCGACCGTGCGGGTGAGGGCGTTCGGACGAGGCATGATCACCTCGTCGTCGGTGTAGGTCCACAGCTCGATGTCCACACCGTTCGACGCGCCGTACCGCAACCCGCTGGTCAGCTCGACGCGCGGGCGGAACAGCCGGAACACCCGGTCCTTCCTGTCGCGCGAGAGCCGACCGTCCGCCACCGGAACCGGGCGTCGCTTGGAGCCGACAGCCTTCGAGTAGAACGGCTCGTCGGCGCATCCCTCGGCGAGCGCGGCACGCAATCTCTTCCGATCGGCACGGTCGATCGCCAGGATCGGGCGGTCGCTGTCGTCGCGGACGAGCAGGTAGTCGATGTGCGCCCGGTCGAGGGCGCGGCGCAGGAGCAGTACGTCCTCGATCTGCGCTTCGTCGGGCGTCGTGGTGGTGATGGGGATCGCGTAGCGATCCTCGAACCATACGACGTCCTCGTGGCGCGCGGGTCCGCGGACCGGGGCACGGTCGAACGGCGGGGCGTCTCCGACCTGCTGGGAAAGGGAGACGTAGGGAGCGTTGTAGGGGGCCGGCGTGTGCGTCGGAATCTCCTTTCACGGGTCGGGGCAGGAAAGGCTCATTTTAACGCCGATCTGAGCTAAGTTCCCGGGTCGGTGATGTGACGATCCGATGAATGCCGACGCCGACAGTCTCGACGGGGTCGAGATCCCGAGGTGTAACCTGTGCGCAGGACTCGACACGGGGTGCCGGACACGGCTGAGAGAACACCCGTCGAACCTGATCTCGATTATGCGAGCGAAGGGATGCCGAGCCGGCGCCGGGCCACAGGTCTGTCGCCCTCACGCACCCTTCCCGACACAGGGAAGGCACAGAAGATGTCATTGCAGAACCAGGTCGTCCTCGTCACCGGTGCCGGGCGCGGCCTCGGCCACAGCATCGCGCAGGCGTTCGCCGACGAAGGAGCCGCCGTCGTTCTCGATTACCGGCGCAGCGGCGAGGGCGCTCACGAACTGGCCGACAAGATCGGACCCGAGCGGGCCGTCGCGCTGAAGGCCGATGTCACCGACCGCGCCGAGGTCGAGTCGCTGTTCGCGCGGGCCCGCGAGCACTTCGGGCGACCCGTCACCACGGTCGTCAACAACGCCCTGCCCGACTTCTCGTTCAACGGCGACGCCCGCGTCAAGGCGGACGAGATCGGATACGCCGAATTCGGTGCCCAGTTCGACGGGGTCGTCGGTGGTGCCGTCAACGTCATCCAGGCCGCGCTGCCGGGCATGCGGGAAGCCGGCGGCGGCAGCGTCGTCAACATCGGCACCAACCTGTTCCAGCACCCCGTCGTCCCGTACCACGACTACACCGCCGCCAAGGCCGCGCTGCTGTCGCTGACCCGCACCTTCGCCGCCGACCTCGGCCCCGACGGGATCCGCGTCAACATGGTCTCCGGTGGTCTGCTGCGCACGACCGACGCATCGTCGGCGACCCCCGAAGCGGTGTTCGACCTCATCGCGTCGTCGACGCCGCTGCGGAAGGTCACCACCCCCGAGGATTTCGCGGCCGCGGTGCTGTTCTTCGCCTCCGACTGGTCGCGGGCCGTCACCGGGCAGAACCTGGTGGTCGACGGGGGACTGGTGATGAACTGATGACCGGACCACGCACCCTCCACCTCAACGCCTTCCTCTACGGCGTCGGGCACCACTCGTCGGCATGGCGGCATCCCGACTCCGCGGCCGAACGCATCGGCGACATCACGTATTTCGAGGAACTCGCACGCACCGCCGAACGCGGATGTCTCGACGCGGTGTTCTTCGCCGACGGTCACAGCGTCAACCCGAAGTACACAGCGGGCACCACCTGGTTCCTCGAACCGCTCACCGCACTGTCGGCGATGGCCCGCGCGACCGAGCGCATCGGTCTGGTCACCACCGTTTCTGCAAGCTTCTTCACGCCGTTCCACGCGGCACGGATGCTGGCCTCACTCGACCACATCAGTGGTGGCCGCGTAGGAGCCAACATCGTCACCTCGATGTTCGACGAGGAAGCGCGCAACCACGGATTCGACGCGCTCCCGCCGCACACGGAGCGATATGCCCGGGCGGAAGAGTTCATCGAAGTGCTCTGCGCACTGTGGGATTCGTGGGACGACGGCGGTGTCCTCGTCGACCGGGCCGGCGGCAGGTTCCTGGACTCCTCCGCGATCCGTCCGATCCATCACCGGGGCAAGCACTTCCGCGTCGACGGTCCCCTGACCGTGCCGCGGTGCCCGCAAGGCCGACCCGTGCTGTTCCAGGCGGGGGCGTCGGAGACCGGGCGCAACCTGGCGGCCCGCCACGCCGAGGCCGTCTACTCCGTCGCGTGGGACATCACTGCGGCGCTCGAGTACGCCACCGACCTGCGCGCGCGGATCGCCGCGGCCGGCAGGGATCCCGGTACGGTCGCCATCCTGCCCGGGCTCGTCACCTACGTCGGTCGCAGCGAGGAGGAGGCGTGGGCGAAGAAGACGGAACTCGATGCGCTCCTCGACGTAGATGCTGCCATCACCCAGCTCGGCGTGTTCACGGGTCAGGACTACACCGGCCACGACCTCGACGCTCCCGTCGACGACCTGCCACCCATTGAGGAGTTCACCGGGCCGCAGGGGCGCTACGCGACGGTGCAGCGCATCATCGAGACCCGCCGTCCCACCCTGCGCGAACTGCTCGGCTACCTCGCCGCGGGTGGTGGTCACGCGACGATGATCGGTACTCCCGAGACCGTCGCCGACAGCATCGAGGAATGGTTCGCCGCGGGTGCCTGCGACGGCTTCAACCTCATGTGCCCCGCCTATCCGGATTCCCTCGACGACTTCGTCGACCTCGTCGTCCCGGAACTGCAGCGTCGCGGCCTGTTCCGGACCGAGTATCCCGGCTCGACCCTGCGCGACTCTCTCGGTCTGAAGACGGTATAGCGGAGCGCGAAGCGGTCATCGGAGCGGGTTGTAGCGCGCGCCGATGACCGTTTCGCGCTCCAGAGCAGCCCGACGTGCCTGCTGCCGACGACGTGCGCGCTCGAACCGATCGACGACGACGTGGAATCGCGACAGCTCCGCCCAGTTCCAGCGGATCACCTCCAGCCCGAGATCCCGTAGCGCATCCTCACGCTCCTTCTCAGCGAGCAGATCGTGGCGCTCGGTGTACTTTCCGGCACCGTCGAACTCGCCGACGATGCCGAGTTCGCGCCACAAGAAGTCCACGCGGTACCGGCGTCCGTCACGAACGACGATCTCGTGCTGCAGGTCGGGCATCGGTAGACCCGCCTCGATCATGTGCAGCCGCGACAGCGACTCCCCGACACTCTCGCTCCGGCCGTCGATGAAGCGCGCCACCGACTCCGCCGCGACGATCCCGGTCCTACCTCGACATGCAGCAAGGATCCGGGGCAGGTCGAGATGCGCCGTCGGATCCGCACGCAACGCCGAATCGCCGATGACGAGAGCACGCGGACGCGACAGCGTGCGTGCGACGTCGACGACGGTACGAGCGAGCGACGTGACGCGCAGACCGTCCACGTCGACGACGTCGCCGTCCAGGTCGGAGGTGTGGATGTGCAGGTCGTCGCTCACCCGGCAGCTGCGCGTCGGTGGGCGCGTGACGTGGATCCGTCTCAGCGGCGCGTCCCACACGTCGAGGCCGTGGACGACCGCGGCCGTCACATGACTGAGCGCCTCGTCGGCGTCGAAGCGGGAGCCGACGAGGCGTGCCCGGGCGAGATGAACTCCCACGGGGCCGAGGGCGTCGACGTCCTCTCGTGTCATGTACGTGCCGCGAGCGATCCTGACGAGCCCGCCGTGCCGGAGCCGTGTGCGCACCGCACGATCCGATATGCCGGCCTCGGCGAGCATCGCCCTCGTCCACACCTGTCGGGTCATGGACCCGATCTTCGGGCACGGCCGGACCCGATCCGGGGCCGTCGCACCCCGATCGCCTCGGTCTGTGGAGAACACGAATGCCTGTGGACAACCACGTGACGCGGCCGTGCTCGCCCACCGGACGCCGGTACGATCAGCCTCCCGGCGTCGGCACGGGAGTGCTTTCCTCCGCTCCGGGAGCGCGTGCCGGATCGCTCGGCGCCTGATAATCGGAGCCGTAGAAGATCGGCAGGATGCCCTTGACGAGGGTCAGCGCCGAACCTTCACCCGACGGCACCGTCGACAGATTCGTGGCGATGACGATCGTCAGGTCGGTGTCGGGGTCGTGTCCCATGAAGGTCATGAAGCCGGGAAGCTGACCGTCGTGCCCGAGCAGGGGACCGAACTGCGCCATGCCGAGTCCGTATCCGGCGGTTCCCCCGCCCACCGACTGCACGCTGTCGAGCCGGGTATTCTGCATCTGCTCATCGAGCAGACCGCCGCCGACCAGTGCCTTCACATAAGTGGTCATGTCGTCGACGGTGGAGATTGCGGCGCCCGCGGTCCACGCCCAGGAGGGATTGTCGTCGGTCACGTCATTCGGCTTCAGTGTTCCGGCGACCGCTGCGGCCTGCTGGTCGTCCGGCAATTCGAAGGTATCGATGGTGGAGACGTTGGTGCCGAACATGTAGCCCCGCGGATGCGGATCCGGGATCGAGGCGTCCTCGATCGCCGGGAACGAGGTGTTCGCCAATCCGAGCGGAGCGAAGATCCGCTCGTCGAACGCCTCAGCGACCGGCATGCCGGTCAGTTCCTCCACGACGAGTCCGAGGAGCACCGTGTTGGTGTTGCTGTATTCGAACTGTTCGCCGGGCGAGAAGTTCACCGGCTGGGCGAACGCGATCTGCAGCAGTTCCTCCTGCGTCCACACCTTCTCGGGTTCGCGGTCCAGTGTCGCGTTGAAATCCGGATCGAAGGTGTAGCTGTACAGGCCGCTCCGCATCTCGGCGAGCTGCGCGAGGGTGATGGTGTCGCCGTTCGGGACACCGTCGATGTACTTAGATATCGGGTCGTCGAGCGACAGGCGACCTTCCTGCACCAGCTGCAGGATGGCGGTGACCGTCATCGTCTTCGTGTTGCTCCCGATCCGGAAATGATCGTCGGCGGAGATCGGATCGTCGGTGTCGAGGGCGGACGTGCCGAACGTGCCGGTCCAGTCGCCGCGGTCGGGGGAGCTGATCTGGACCACCGCGCCGGGAATGGCGTTGTCGCGCATCAACTGCTCGACGGTCGATTCCAGCTCGGCCACGTACTCGGGCTGAGCTTGATCGGAGGAGGTCGGCGACGGTGTGGATTCGGGCTCGGTGGTATCGGAACTGCACGCCGAAGCGGCCAGTACGACCACAGCCACGAGTGAGGTTGCGAGTGTCTTCATCGATCGTCTGCTTTCGGGATCGGTGGTCCCCCAAAGAGCAGGGGACTCTGTGGTGGTGTCACGAATCCGGACATGTCCCACTGTCGAGGTGAATTTTTCACCCCCTCCGAACGATTCCGATCGCAGTGTCCCTCATGTCATCCTTGGAACAGGGCCGAATCCGTGTACGGAGGTCAGATCATGAAGGCACTGGTGTTCCACGGGCCGGGGAAGCGATCCTGGGAGGACGTTCCCGACGCAACCATCCAGGACAGTACGGACGCGATAGTGCGGGTCGACGCGGTCACCATCTGCGGCACCGACCTGCACATCCTCGGAGGGGATGTGCCCGAGGTGACCGACGGCCGGATCCTCGGCCACGAGGCCGTCGGCACCGTGGTCGAGGTGGGGGACGGAGTGCAGACACTCGCTCCCGGCGACCGAGTGCTCGTCTCGTGTATCACCGCGTGCGGTACGTGCCGCTTCTGTCGCGAGAGCCGGTACGGGCAGTGCCTCGGAGGCGGCGGCTGGATCCTCGGGCACCTGATCGACGGCACCCAGGCCGAACTGGTCCGAGTTCCGTACGCCGACAATTCGACCCACCGCATTCCCGACGGCGTGAGCGACGAACAGATGCTCATGCTCGCCGACATCCTGCCCACCTCCTACGAGGTCGGCGTACTCAACGGCCGTCTCCGGCCGGCGGACGTCGTCGTCATCATCGGAGCCGGACCCATCGGACTCGCCGCGATCCTCGCCGCACGACTGTTCAGTCCGAGCCGCATCGTCGCCGTCGACCTCGCCGACAGCCGGCTCGACGCGGCGAAGGCATTCGGGGCGAACATCGTGGTCAACAGCGGTCGCGACGACGTCGCGACGGTCGTTCGCGATCTCACTGGAGGTCTCGGCGCAGACGTCACGATGGAGGCCGTCGGCTATCCGGAGACGTTCGAACAGGCGGTCGCGCTCGCTCGGCCGTGCGGACACGTCGCGAACATCGGCGTGCACGGCAAACCTGCGACCCTGCACCTCGAGGACATCTGGATCAAGAACCTGACGATCACCACCGGCCTGGTCGACACCTACTCGACGCCCACACTGATCGGTCTCGTGAGCAGTGGTCAGCTCGACACGTCGCCGATGATCACGCACCGGTTCGCGCTCGACGAGTTCGAACAGGCCTACGACGTGTTCTCTCGCGCCGGCGAAACCGGTGCGTTGAAGGTGCTCCTCACCGCCGGTTCGTGACCGGCTCTGCCTTCACTCCTGCTGGTTGACCACATCGAGAAGCTGCTGGATCTGCTCCGGCTCGACCCCTGGAGCGAATCCGGCGAGGCGACCGAGCGGCATCGACGCTGCCATCTTCAGAACACTCTCGTCGACCCCGACCTCGCCGCCGAGCGAACCGAACGTCTGCAGGACGATCTCGGCGGCCGCGGGGTTCTGGAACAGTTCTCCGAGAGAGGATTCCATCGTCAGCGGAATTCGCACCGCGTCGCCCGTCATGTCGACGGTGAGCGTCTGCCGGATGTCGCGGCTCGACGCACCGATGTCGATGCTGTACGTGCCACCTTCGACCACCCAGGAATCGACGCGGGTGTCCCAGTAGGCGAGGTCGTCGCGTCGGATACTCACGGCCACACGTTGCGATTCGCCGGAATCCAGACGGACCTTGGTGAAGCCCTTCAACTCTCGCGGCGCCCGAGCAACGGACGAACCGGGTGCACCGGCGTACACCTGCACGACCTCGGCGCCCGCACGCCCACCCGTGTTGGTGACGGTGACGTGCACCGTGAGATCGCCGTCGGATTCCACAGCGGCATCGGAGTATTCGAACGTCGTGTACGACAAGCCGTGACCGAAGGGGAAGGACACGTCGAGGCGACGCGCGTCGTACGAGCGGTATCCGACGAACAATCCTTCTCCGTACCGCACGTGGCCGTGTTCGCCCGGGAAGTTCGTGTGCGCCGGGGTGTCCTCGAGCCGGATCGGGACGGTCTCCGCGAGGCGTCCGCTCGGATTCACGTGCCCGTAGAGCACGTCGGCGACGGCGCCCCCACCGGCCTGCCCGAGCAGCCACCCTTCCACGATCGCAGGAACACGGTCGGCGAAACCACTGAGCCGCACGACACCGCCGTTCGACAACACGACGACGACGTTCGGGTTCGCCGTCAGCACAGCATCGAGCAGCGCGGTTTGACGCTGCGGGAGTTCAAGGTCGTCGCGGTCGAAACCTTCGGATTCGAGTTCGGCGGGTACACCGAGGAACACGACCGCGATATCGGCGTCTGCGGCACGCTTCACTGCCTCATCGACGAGTTCGGCCGAGTCCGATCCGTCGAGCGCGTAACCGGCGGCGAAGGGAACGTCCCGGCCGGACAGCGACCGGATCTCGTCGAGCGCGTTGTCGAGGCGCGTCGGTTCGATCCGGGACGATCCAGCGCCCTGGTAGCGCGGCGTGCGGGCCAGTTCGCCGATCACCGCAATGTTCGCGTCGCTGGCGAGGGGGAGCAGGTCGTTCTCGTTGCGGAGCAGCACGATGCTCTGCGCGGCCACCTCGCGTGCGAGGGCGTGATGGGCATCGGCGTCGAAGGTCGCGCCGGGATCGGACGCAGCGACGGCCTTCTGCACCAGTTCGATCACCCGCGCGGCTGCCGTGTCGAGGACCGATTCGTCGACCGTGCCCGCCCGTACCGCCGCGACGATCTCGGCGTCCGTTCGACCTCCTGTGGACGGCATCTCGAGATCCAGACCTGCCGCGAGGGACGCGACGCGGTCGTCGACAGCACCCCAGTCGCTCACCACCAGACCCTCGAAACCCCACTCGCCGCGCAGGACGTCGGTGAGCAGCCACGGGTTACGGGACGAGTACACCCCGTTGATCCGGTTGTACGAGCACATCACCGTCCACGGCTGCGCGTCGCGCACGACCCGCTCGAAAGCACGCAGATAGATCTCCCGCAGTGGCCGCGGGTCGACGTCGGCGGAGACCCGCATCCGGTCGGTCTCCTGATTGTTCGCCGCGAAGTGCTTGAGTGACGCACCGACACCCTGCGACTGCATGCCGTGCACGAGCGCAGCGCCCAGAACACCCGAGAGCAGCGGATCTTCCGACAGGTACTCGAAGTTCCGGCCGCACAATGGGGAGCGCTTGATGTTGATACCGGGCCCGAGCAGGACACCGACCTGCAGTGCGCGGGCCTCCGCGCCCAACGCCGCGCCGACGCGCTCGAGCAACTCCGGGTCGAAGGAACACCCCAGCGCGACGGCAGGCGGGAAGCAGGTCGCGGGCACGGACGAGTGCAGACCGAGATGGTCGCCCTCGGCGGTCTGCTTCCGCACACCGTGCGGCCCGTCGGTGAGCATGATCGAGGGGATGTTCTCGCGCGCAACCGGTTCGGTGTGCCAGAAGTCGAGGCCGCTGGTGAGCGACGCCCTCTCCTCGACGGTCAGTCGCGCCACGATCTCGAGAGGTGAGCGGAGGGCCGGTTCGGTCATGAGACTCCTTCTCCAAGCGCGGTCGGATCCATCCTGGTCGAGTCTCGATCATGTCCGATCGCGCCGGTGAAGGCGCGGGCAAGTTCCTCCATCACGTGCGGCCACGGAATCCGCTCCTGCTCGAGGCGGAGTCGTTCCACGCGCAACCGCGTGAAGACCTCATTTTCCGCGGGCGTCAGTCGCATCGGCACGTGCGAGCTGGGGGACGGTTCCTCTACCGCGAGAGCACTCCACGCTTCCAGGGTGTGGAGGTCCATGAGGAAACTGCGCACGTCAGGCAGGTAAGCGCGGAAACGGTCGAGAATCACGAAGCCGTGCGTGTCGAGATCACCCCAGTAAACGACATCCGAGTCGGCGAGCCAGGATAGTGCGGCCAGTTCGTGCACTGCGTAACCACTGCCGTGTACGGCCACGGTGCCCGGCAGATCAGGCAGCGCATGGAGGCCCTCTTTGTTCTCGAGGACCAGTATGCGCTCCGGGTGGAGCGGCAACTCGGCGAGCTCGTCCAGCGGCGCTGCACAATGTCGCGGTGCCGTGGGTAGCAAGGTGCGGTCACAAACCGCAATTTCGCACAATCGAGGCACCGAACGCACACCGAGGTCACGATTCCCCACAGCGCCTTCGAGAAGTACCTCGACCAGTCCGCGATGCCGCGAAATCCACTTGGTATCCACACCGGGCACCGGAAGCTGCCGAATGAAAACGTCCGAAGCCGGATGGTCGGCCAGCCACCGGACCACGCCGACAAGGCGCACGAAGTCGGCTTCGCCGAGTTCGAGCCACCGTGAAAGCGTCGAGCCGATCGCGTCGGCAAGCGCGGGGGTACCGGGTGCCAGAATCTCCACCAACTGCACCCGCCGGGCGGTGAGCCTGTGCCATTCGGACATCCGGCCTGCCGCGGCGGCAATCTCACCGGGACCTGCAAACACGACCCGCACCGGCACATCCTGCGTGCCGAAGCTCGGCCAGCGCCGCGTCTCCCAGTGCACGCGACCGATTCCGCGGTGCATCTGCCAGGCGCGCACCCATGCGACCACGGCGTCGGGATCCTCCGCGACCTGCCGTTCCGAGGGTGGGTGCAACGCAATCGACAGTGAATCGGATTCGGCTGCAATTGGATCGGCCACCCACTTGCTGCGACGATTCCGGTAGGCCGTCTCTGCCCTGGTACTTACGGCTGACGGCGGCACGCACACTGTACTCACTCGCGGGGCTCCTCCGCGCTGCGGATCGGCAACAAGGCCAGCTGCGAGTACTTCTTGTCCCTGATGCTCACCGCGGCCACCCCATCAATGTAATCGTCGAGGGTTTGCAGCAACTTCAGCGGCGTCGCGAGCACCATATGGAAACCGAATCGGGTGAACACGTCGAGTGCTCGCCGCGTGTACGCAGGATCTGCACGGTCGAATGCCTCGTCGAGGATCACCGTGCCGTAGCGCGGCAACTCTTCCCCCGATGCCGCCAGCTGATAGCGCAGGGCGGCGGCGAGACAGAAGAACACCAGTTTCTGGGCCTGCCCACCCGACAGGCCGGAGCTGGAGTCGTGGAAATTGACGTCCACGCCCTCCCCGTCGACCTCGACTCCGATGAAGCCGACGTGCAGGCGGGTGTCCAGTACCAACTGCCGCCAGCGCCGGTCGGCGGGTTCGCCCGAGTCGAGGCGTTCGAGGATCCGCTCCATCTGTTCGAACCGTTGCTCGGCGGCGACCCGGTCCTCTTCCTTGAACGAGCCGCTGACAATGCGCTGCAGTTCCGCGAGGAAATCGGCCGCGGCAGGCGAACGCCGATCCTTCACATCGATCCGCAGAGTCCGGTCGGTGTCGAACGGAGAACGCCGGAGCGATTCGTTCACCGGCTCGATACGGGAACGGATCTCGCCCGGTGCCCTGCGGATCGCGCGGGCCAGCTCTCCGATGTTGCGGCTCGATTGGTCGTTGAGTAGCCGGAAGAACTCGTCCTCGTATGCGGGTAATCCGTCGTTGCGCAGTCGAGTGAGCACCGCGAGAGCATCGTCTACGTACTCTGCGTCGGAGCGCATCTCGGCGCGTCGTGACTCCCATTCGGCGAGATAGGCGGTGAGGATCGCGGTGATGCGCCGCTCGGCGTCCGTGGTTCTCGTGAGCGCCGCACGGTGCTCGTCCGTGATGGTTCGTCCGACGGTATGCAGTAACCGGTCGATGTTCTCGC
>NZ_JCAXDU010000029.1:0-49149 GCF_059759155.1 Rhodococcus sp. GQ147 | reverse complement strand
CGTACCCGACCTCAACCTCGCAGGTTCCGGGCACTTTTATAGTGCCCGCCCGAGTGATAGGAACCTTGGAAAATGACATGTTCCCAGAGAACCTACATGTCGAGATGCAGTGAAGATTGACAGGATACGCCGCTACAGATTGACAGAGGCTCGGTGAGACGAGAGCGCCAGTCAAGGTTTCATTCCGGGAAACCGCAGCTCAGAAGTATTATCAAGGCGCTAGTCGGCCCAGTTAATCTGCCTCGCTCATCTCGCTAGTCTTCGCTGCATCTCGACAACAAGCTGAAACGTATGAATGGTATAAATCGGGCGTGCTCGGGTGTGTCACTCATAGTTTGTACGGCATTGATGCTGCTAATTGACATTAGCGCACCATCGCCCCCGAAACACCTGTTGAGCGCCTTTTCCTGCTCGAGAGCGTCGGTGCGGGACGGTAGGCTCCTGTTTCGTGCCCGATGACCTGATCAGCCACCGTCCGGACGACGTTTCCGTGCCTGTGCCGACCGAGTCGGCCCCAGCTGCGCCGTCGGTGCCGGTGTTGCCGACCGAGACCCTCGTGCAGGTGGCCGGGACAGCGGGGCGGTCGCGGTCGGAGTCGACCCGCCGCAACTACGCCGCCGACTGGCAACGCTTCACCGCCTGGTGCCAGCGCGAAGGACACGCCCCGCTGCCGGCGCATCCGCTCACCGTCGCCGCCTACCTCCACGACGCGGCATCGACGGTGTCGGAGGTGGGGGAGCGGGCCTACTCACCCTCGACGTTGGCCCGCTGGGTCGCCGGGATCGGCTTCCACCACCGCCGCGCCGGCCACCCCGCCCCCGGAGCGGACGAGCTGGTCACCGCGACCCTGTCCGGGATCCGCCGGGACTATGCGGCGGCGGGGGAGCGGCCCCGCACCCCGCGGGCGCCGTTGCTCACCGCCGACATCGTCACCATCGTCGAGAAGATGCGCGCCGATACCGGCAGTTGGGCCGCGGAGGTCCTCGAACGCCGCGACTCCGCCATCTTCTTGGTGGGCTTCGCCGGGGCGTTTCGCCGCAGCGAACTCGTCGCGCTCACCTGTAGCGACGTGTCGCTGCACCGGCTCGACGGGCTGCACATCAAACTCCGGAAATCGAAGACCGATCAGGAAGGGCGGGGGAGTATCCGGGCCCTGCCGTTCACGCACAGCCACGTCAGTTGCCCGCCGTGTGCGTGGATGCGGTGGGCGCAGGTCGTCGCCGCCTTCGACACCGGGGGCCGCCCCGCCGTCATCCGGCTGCTCCGCACCGCCGAACCCTTCGAGGCGCACGTCTGCCGGGGATCGCGACCACGCATGGCGCCGTCCTCGCCGTGGTTGCGGGCGATCCGCAAGCACGGCAACCTCTCCGACACTGTCCTGTCGGGTGCGGCGGTACACAAAGCGATCCGGCGCCGCGCCGAACAGGCCGGCTACGACCCCGACATCGTCAAACAGCTCGGTGGTCATTCGTTGCGGGCCGGATTCGTCACCCAGGCCTTCCGCAACGGCGCCTCCGCGCACGCGATCATGCGCCAGACCGGTCACACCACCCCCGCCATGCTCGAGACCTACGCCCGCGAACACGCACCACTCATCGGCAACGCCGTCACCAATCTCGGCCTGTGACCGTGAGCGCCAGCGCCGGACGAGAGTTCTTCCGCAGCACCGATGTTCACGATGCCGACCTCGACCTGCGGATCCCCGCCCGCTACCGCCATGACTGGGCCCTGTTCACCGACTGGTGCACCGCCGCCGACCACCATCCCATCCCCGCCGCACCCGAATCCCTGGCGTTGTTCCTGCACGAGCACCCGGCCGTGGTCGCGACGCAGCGGCGCCGCTTGTCGGCGATCAACGCCGTCCACACCGGGCACGGCTATCCCGCCCCGGGGCGGACCGAGATGGTGCGCCGGCACCTCGACACCACTCGTGCTTCGCGTCTCGACCGGCTCGGGCGCCTTCTGGTGCAGCGGGCGGCCGAACTACCTGTCGAGGGATGGCCGAGCGGACTGTTCGGCCGCCGCGACGCGCTCCTGCTGGTCCTCGCCGCCACCGGCATGACCTTCACCGACCTCACCCGGCTGCGCCGCCGCGACCTCCGCCTCGACGGCAACACCCTCGTGGTTACCACCCGGACCGGCGAAAGATTCCGTCTCCCACCGGATTCCGAGACCGGGGACAACCCCGCGGTCGCGATCTACCAGCGGTGGGCGCAGATCCAGGCGTTCCTCGACCAGTATCCCGGCACCCATCTGCTGCGCCATCACCTCACCGACCCGAGCGAGATCATCACCGATCCGCTCGATGCGGAACAGGCTCGGCAACCGCTGTTGTGTCCGATCGACCGCTGGGGACACCTCCCACACGCGCAGCCGATGACCCCGCAATCGGTGTCGGCGCTGACCCGGGCGCACCTGTCCGGCCGGGCCCCGGTACGGAAGGTGTTGCCCGTTCCCCCGCAAGACGATGTCGACGCTTGGGTCGAGCCTGAGATCGACCTCGACGCCGGCTACTACGACCGCGGTACCACCGCCCGCCGCCGCGATCACCAGACCCTCGAAGACCTCACCGACGTCTTCGACGAGATCGAAGCCCGCACCGATGCGCTCCTCGAGGACCTGATGGGGGTGCTTGAGGGACTGTGAAGGGAGTCTGATGGAGTCGCCCGCTGGACGTGCACGCATGCCGTGCATTCATGCAGTTGTCGTCGGTCTTGATTCTCTCCGACGCATCCCACAGGAGTGCGCCAGAGCCACAGTTAACGAGCGCCGTCGATCAGGACAAGGCAGAACCGGATCCCGCCGAGCCGGTCGCCACGCCCGCCAACCACAGTGCAATGCACTCCGGCGTAAAGCGCTCCCACTTGCACAAGTTGAGGGCAGGCACGGGTGGGGCGGTGTCCGCAGCAGCGGTACCCATCGAACCCGCTCCGAGCGCGGCGGTCACAGCGGTCACGACGACGAACTTGCGCAGCATCAGGTGCCTTCCATAGACGTACATTCTGTGACATCGGAGATGGAGCACTTCGTTACCACAGTATCGATGCGGTCACCGAGGGAAAACCGATGCCATGCTCTTCGAAATCGGTGACCACCTGAAGCAGATGAGACAGGTGAGCGTCGAAGGTGGATTCGGCCAGATGACTAACGGTGGCGAGGTCACACGTGCGCAGCGGAACTGTGTCGGTCTGTGCGGACAGCACGGCGCCATTCGGTCTCTCGCAGCAATCGCAGTCCGTTGAGACCGACGAGGATGGTGGAGCCTTCATGACCCGCCACTCCCAGCGGCAGCGGCAGCGTGCCGACAAGGTCCCAGGTCACCAGGACCACGATGACCGAGGCGGCGATGACGAGGTTGGCGATGACCAGGCGTCGAGCCCTCCGGGCCAGGTGGATCACCGCAGGGATGGCGGTGAGGTCGTCACGGACGACGACCGCGTCGGCGGTCTGCAAGGTCAGATCCGATCCCGCGCCACCCATGGCGATACCGACATGCGCAGCGGCCAGCGCGGGAGCGTCGTTGATGCCGTCTCCGACGACGACCACTTTCGCTCCGTCGGCCTGCAGCGCGCGTACGGCGGCGACCTTGCCGTCGGGCAGCAGCCCGGCCTGCAGGCGCAGCGGCTCAGCGATCAGATCGGCGACCTCGGAATAGGTCTAGCTGCCGAAGAGCGTGTCGAACTGGCGAGTGCTGCCTCTGTCGACCGGCTGGGCCGTGGACGCTGTACGGGTTGCTGTTCACGATCGTGCTCCTATTCGCGCTCCAGGGCGAACAGATCACGTCGCAGCCATGGGACGTCGTGCGCATCGCTCTGCCTCTGCTCACCTATTTTGTCCTCATGTGGGGCGGCGGGTTCCTGTTCGGCGCCGCGATCGGTCTGGGCTACGAGCGCACCACCACCCTGGCGTTCACCGCCGCGGGCAACAACTTCGAACTGGCCATCGCAGCCTCGGCGACAGTGACCGTAGGATCGAAGGAGCTGCAGCGTGCGCCGTGTTCGTCCCAGGGACTCCTGGTGGGTCTGTGGAGGTCACCACGAGAGTTCGCGACAGCGTCCCTCGCCGTCGTGGGGTTCGACCTGCAGGGTGGCGTGTTCGAGGCCGAAGCGTTCCGCCAACAAGGTTTGTGCCGCTGTGAGCACGGCTGTGGAGTCCGCGTCGGATTCGGTGACCAGATGTGCAGAGGCCACTTCCATGCCCGAGGTAAGAGTCCAGACGTGCAGGTCGTGGGATTCATGGACTCCAGGAAGGGCATTAAGGGCGGCGTTGACCTCGGTGATGTCGATACTCTTCGGGGCTTGTTGGAGCAGTATGCCGATCGCGTGTCGGCCGAGATTGTAGGCCCGGGGCAGGACGAAGAGTCCGATGGCGACACCGATGAGCGGGTCGGCGTACCGCCAGCCGAACACGATGGTCACCACACCGCTGATAAGCACGCCGACCGAACCGAGCATGTCGGCCAGGACTTCGAGGTAGGCCCCGCGGACGTTGATGCTCTCCTTGGCGCCGGCGCGCAACAGGAGAAACGAAATGACGTTCATGGTGAGGCCGACCACGGCAACGATGGTGACGGGCAGGCCGGGGACTTCGGGTGGGGCGGACAGTCGTTGGAGGGCTTCGTAGAGAATCCAGAGGGCGACGCCGAACAGCAGGAGTGCGTTGAGCAGGGCGGCGAACACTTCGGTGCGGTACAGGCCGAAGGTCCGGTCCGGTCGGGTGCGGGCACGCTGGGCGACGGTGATAGCGGTGACGGCCATCAACACGCCGAACACGTCGGTGAACACGTGCGCGGAGTCGGAGAGCAAGGCCAGCGACGAGGTGGAGAGTCCGACGACGACCTGGAGCACAAAGGTCACCAGGCCCAGGGCCACGGCGATCCACAACCGTCGGACGTGTCGGCCGGAGGCGCTGGTGGCTTGGGCGGGCGAGAGGCCGTGTCCGTGTCCGTGGCTCATCGTTTTCCTTTCTCAAGACACCGACATCATATAGTCATATGCGCATGAATATATAGGATGGTCGCGAAAATTGGATCGGCACGATCAACTATCCTTCATAGTATTTCGGCGGCGAGGCGCGGCCTGCAGGTTCGGCCGGCGGGAACGGGCGAACAACGGACGAGGTGAGGTTTTCCGTGGCAGGTACCAGTAGAGCTGTAGTCGGCATGATGGTCTCTTGGACGGCAGGCGCGGCCCTGGTGGCGGCCGCCCTGGCGGCCGTGTCGAGCAGCGAGGTTCTGCGGTTGCTCGGGCTGCCGGATCCAGGAGTGCTCACGAGATACGGACTCCCGGCCGCCACCGCGATAGGGGAAGTGGCGGCGGTGGTGATGATCGGGTCGTTGCTGGTGGCGGCGGTGCTGGTACCACCACAGCGTTCCGGGCTGCTCGATGTCGACGGTTACCGCGCGGTGCGGACTGCGGGCGCGGCTGCAGCGCTATGGGCAGGATCGGCGCTGGTGCTGATTCCTCTGTCGTTGTCGGACACCTCCGGCCAACCACTGAGCACCGTGTTCGCCGATCCGGTTCCGTTCGTGCAGTCGGTGGGGCAAATCGAGGCATCCACCGCCTGGCTGTGGACCGCGTGTATGGCTGCCGCGGTGGGGCTGGGATGCCGCCTCATTCTGCAGCACCGGTGGACACCGTTGTTGCTGGTCCTGGCGGTAGGGAGCCTGATGCCACGCGCGTTGACGGGACATTCCGCCGGGGGCGGATCGCATGATCTTGCCACCAACAGCCTGATACTTCATCTGGTGGCGGCCGGACTGTGGGCCGGGGGATTGGCAGCGTTGGTGTTGCACGCCGTGCGTGGTGGCGGACATCTCGATGTCGCCACACGCCGGTTCTCCGCGCTGGCGACGGTGGCATTCGTGGTGATGGCTGCGTCGGGAATAATTAATGCTCTGGTGCGGGTTCCGCTTCGGGAGTTTCTGTCCGGCCCCTACGGACTTGTGGTCCTGGCCAAGGTCGTCGCACTCGGTGTAGTGGGGTGGCTGGGCTGGCGCCAACGGACGGTGGCGATCACGGCTCTGGCCGCCGACGCGTCGAATCGGGGGACGTTCATACGCTTGGCGGTAATCGAATCTGCGGTCCTGACGGCCACGATTGGACTCGGGGTGGCGTTGGGCCGTACTCCGCCGCCATTGGGCGAACGTCGCGAACCCAGCCTGGTCGACGAAGTCTTGGGGTACGGGTTCGATGGTGCCCCGACGCTGGGCAGGTTGCTGACGGAGTGGCGGTTCGATCTGTTACTGGGAACCGCAGCGGTCGTGCTGGCAGCGCTCTACCTGCTGGGAGTGCGGAGGCTACGTGCAGTGAGGCAGCCGTGGCCGGTCCGGCGCACCGTGTCCTGGCTTCTCGGCTGTCTAGTGTTGCTTCTGGTGACATCCTCCGGGGTCGGGCGCTACGCCCCGGCGGCGTTCAGCGTGCACCTGCCCGCATCCGCAGCGCTGGCGATCGTGGTGCCCATGTGCTTGGTTCTGGGCGCTCCGCTCACCTTGGCGGCCCGCGCGGTTCGCTCCGGCCCCAGCGATGCAGTTCCAGGAGCCCGCGACTGGATGCGGGCGATTTTCGCCAGCACCGCACTGCGATGGGTGACCCATCCCCTGGTGGCCGCGGTGGTGCTCGTGGGCACCTTCTACCTGTTGTATCTCGGAGGACTGTACGACGGCGGCTCCTACCCGGGACGCATGGTGCTCGATATGTGGTTGCTGGCGGTGGGGTTGGTCTTCTTCTGGGTCACCGTCGGGATCGATCCTGTCCCCGTGCCGCAGGGACCGTTGACGCGCGTGGGAGCAGTGGCGGTCGCGCTGGCCGGCTACGCGTTCTTTCTGGTCGCCCTGATCATGGCGGATTTTGTGATCGCCGCCGAGTTCTATACCTCACTGCAACTGGGTTGGTTCGACGACTTGGCTGCCAATCAGCGACTCGGTGGAAACCTGGCGTGGGCCGTCGGCGAGCTACCGCTGCTACTGGCCACCGTGCTCGCGCTCGTGCGATGGAGTTCGATCGAAAACCAGCGTGCCCGGAAGCGGAACGACCAGGTCGACCGCGAGGGAGATCGCGAACTGGCCGCTTACAACGCGATGCTGAACGGACTGCACCCACACTCTCGTACCGCGGCAGCAGCCGACGCCGCTGACTCCGGCCACGACCCCAAGCGCGAATCGGAGACCGGGTAACGATCCGGTATTGAAACTATGCAGAATAGTAGTAACGTGTCGGTGTCCGTCACCGTTTCGTTATCACGCGAGCGGGTGCCTTCTTGAGGATGCGATCTTGGCCCGACACCGTAAACCAGAGCCCCAACTCGTCGTTCCCCGCCGCTCTGACTGTAGTACTGCAGCGTGGCCTGTTCCCGAGCCGACCGATCCCATCGACGCAGGTCGCGATGACGCTGCTTTCCCGACGACAGTGGCTGTCCTGGACCCGGTAGAACGTCTCGATATCGAGCATCGGGATGCCCTTGCCGAGCATGCGGACGCCCTCGCCCCGAGGCCGATCCGAAGCAAAGGCGCGCATCGCCGAACGAGCCCAGGAACCAGCGGACGCGTGCTGGCCGTGTCGGTAGCGGCAGGCGCGCTGCTGGCAGCAACGACCTCGAGCGCCCATGCCGCCTCGGTCCCTCCCACGGTCAGCGACGAGATCGAGGCCGCGTCGCAACCCTCAGCCCCTACGGATGTGCTACCCCAGGCCCCCCAGGTGTTGCAGGCCGTGCAGGTGCCGATGCTGGCAGACTTCGCGGATCAACTCGACCGGGCACGGATCCGGGAGGAGCGCCGACTCATGCAAGAGGCCGAGGCGCGCCGCCCAAAAACGCTGATGCCTGTCAGTGGCACGCTCACGTCGAACTTCGGACCCCGCTGGGGCACGAGCCACTACGGGCTCGACATCGCCAACTCGATCGGCACCCCGATCGTCTCGGTGACCGATGGCACGGTACTCGAGGCCGGTCCCGCCTCCGGCTTCGGACTGTGGGTACGAATCCTGCAGGACGACGGCACGATCGGGGTGTTCGGGCACATCGATCAGGCCTTGGTTTCTGCAGGTCAGCGCGTGCGAGCCGGGGAACAGATCGCCACCGTGGGCAATCGGGGACAATCGACCGGGCCACATCTGCACTATGAAGTGTGGGGACCGGACGGCCAGAAGGCCGATCCCATGGCATGGTTGAACGCACGAGGGGTTCAGATCGCGTCAGATGCACGCACATAGATAAGGGATAATCGGCGAATGTCTGCGAGGGAAGCCATACACAGGTTGGGGGGTCTCGAAGCCGAGGTGATGAACGAACTGTGGTCGACCGACGAGCCACAGTCGGTCCATGGCCTGGTCGAACGGCTTCGCGATCGCAAGGAATTCGCCTACACCACCATTTTGACCGTGGTCACCCATCTGTATGAGAAGGGCTGGGTGCAGCGAGAAAAACGCAGTCGCGCCTACTACTATTCGCCCTCACGCAGCCGGGAGGAAGCCACCTCCGAGGCACTGCGCGCCCTGCTCGACAGCAGCACCGACCCCAGCGCGGTGCTGCTGCATTTCGCCAAGACGGTCAGCGACCGCGAATACGATGCCCTGCGCCGGGGCTGGACGGGCCGGGCCGCCGACCAATGACATTGGCCCTGGTCCTGTTGCTCGGCGCCGCCCTGATCTCGATGGCGGCCCCGCGAATGCTCGGTCCGCTCGCCGCCACCTCCGTGCCTCCCGGAGTCCTGCTGGCGGCGTGGCTGGGCAGCATAGCCGGGGCCTTGTTCTTCGGCGCCTCCGCGGTGGTCACCTTGGCCTGGCCCGACCATGCGCCTGCCGAGACCGCGGTCGAGGCCGTGGTGCGGTGTCTGTCCGCGGTTTCCCACGCGATGCAGCCGTGGATCACCGAAACCCTGGCCGCTACCGGAGCCCTGGCCCTGCTCACCATAACCGTGCGAGCCGTGATCCTGGGTCGGCGGTACACCAGAGAACAAACCCGTCTACTCGACTACCACCGTGATGTGGTCTCCATCGTCGCCCACTCCCGCGACGACGGTGTGATGTGGCTGGCGCACCCGATGCCAATGGCCTACAGCGTGGCCGGCCGACCCGGATTCGTGGTGGCTACCGACGGGCTCTCGCAGTGTCTGAGCGGTTCCGAACGCGATGCTGTCCTGGCCCACGAGCGGGCACACCTGCGAGGCAGTCACCACCTGATCGTCACCACATGTGACATCTTGGCCGCGGTGCTTCCGGCAGTGCCGTTGTTCGCCGCCGCCCCGGCCGCGGTCAAAACCCTGGTCGAACTGACCGCTGATCAGCACGCTGCCCGCGCCACCAGCACGGCGACGGTGTGCTCGGCGCTGACCGTGGTCTCCGCTTCGACATTGCCGCAGCCGGCCGGGACCTTGGGGTTGAGCAACGAGATCTCGCTGCGACTGCTCAAGCTGCGCGTGAGCTGGCGGACGCGGTGCCCGAAGGTGTCGTACGCCACAGCTGCGGCGTTGTCGATGGCTATGCCTGTCGCTACCGCGCTGGTCGGGCTGGCGGCGACCTCCGCGGCCGTGTGCCTGACCCTCGCTCAGGCATGATCCGGCACGGGCGACCGAACCGACCCTAATTACTATGCAGCATAGTAATTAGGTACGCTCGAGGGCGTCTCATCACCGTGCGCTCGCGCGAAACTTCGGATCGGACAGCACATGACCGCTCTCGCCCCGCCACCCTGGCCTGCCGCTACCCGCCCCATGCCGGCGCGGCGCGGCCCCAAGGGTGCGTTCATCCACAAAATGATCACCACGACCGACCCGAAAGTACTGGGTCAGATGTACCTGGTGACCGCG
Source organism: Rhodococcus sp. GQ147 (assembly GCF_059759155.1). Lineage (NCBI taxonomy): Bacteria > Bacillati > Actinomycetota > Actinomycetes > Mycobacteriales > Nocardiaceae > Rhodococcus > Rhodococcus sp. GQ147. The sequence goes on along the minus strand of NZ_JCAXDU010000029.1, from coordinate 39,347 downwards.
TTCGCGTTCTTCGCTATCGGAGGCCTGATGGCCCTGATCATGCGCAGCGAACTGGCCGCGCCGGGTCTGCAGTTCCTCTCGAATGAGCAGTACAATCAGCTGTTCACCATGCATGGCACGATCATGCTGCTGATGTACGCCACTCCTGTGGTGTTCGGCTTTGCCAACTACATCCTTCCACTGCAGATCGGCGCGCCCGATGTCGCATTCCCCCGGCTGAACGCCTTCAGCTACTGGCTGTATCTGTTCGGATCCCTCGTTGCAGTCGGCGGCTTCATCACCCCCGGCGGCGCCGCCGACTTCGGCTGGACCGCGTATGTGCCTTTAAGCACGGAAGTGCACTCCCCCGGCATGGGCGCAAATCTATGGATCGTGGGCCTGGCCATCTCAGGACTGGGCACCATCCTGGGCGCAGTCAACTTCATCACCACCATCGTGTGTATGCGAGCCCCCGGCATGACGATGTTCCGGATGTCGATCTTCACTTGGAACATTCTCGTCACCTCCATCCTGATCCTCATCGCCTTTCCGCTGCTGACCGCAGCGTTGATGGGGCTGCTATACGACCGGGTACTCGGCGGTCACCTCTTCGATCCCGCCACCGGCGGAGTGATGCTCTGGCAGCATATGTTCTGGTTCTTCGGTCATCCCGAGGTCTACATCATCGCGCTGCCGTTCTTCGGCATCGTCTCCGAGATTTTCCCGGTGTTCTCCCGGAAGCCGATCTTCGGTTACACCGGCCTGATCTACGCCACCCTCGGCATCGCGGCCCTGTCGATCGCGGTGTGGGCGCACCACATGTATGCCACCGGCGCGGTGCTGCTGCCGTTCTTCTCGTTCATGACCTTCCTGATCGCCATCCCGACCGGAGTGAAGTTCTTCAACTGGATCGGCACCATGTGGAAGGGGCAGTTGACTTTCGAATCACCGATGTTGTTCTCCGTGGGTTTTTTGATCACCTTCCTCTTCGGCGGCCTGTCGGGCGTGATCCTGGCCTCCCCTCCTATGGACTTCCAGCTGCACGATTCGTACTTCGTGGTGGCGCACTTCCACTACGTCGTGTTCGGCACCGTGGTGTTTGCGACCTATGCGGGTATCTACTTCTGGTTTCCGAAGATGACCGGTCGAATGCTCGACGAGCGCCTAGGCAGGTGGCATTTCTGGTTGACATTTCTGGGCTTCCATTCCACCTTTCTCGTCCAGCACTGGCTGGGCAATGAAGGCATGCCCCGCCGGTACGCCGACTACCTGCCCTCGGACGGATTCACCACCCTGAACACGATTTCGACGATCGGATCTTTTGTCCTCGGTGCCTCGGTGTTGCCATTCGTGTGGAACATCTTCAAGAGCTACCGCTACGGGCAGATCGTCACTGTCGACGACCCCTGGGGCTACGGCAACTCGCTCGAATGGGCGACTACCTGCCCGCCGCCGCGACACAACTTCACCGAACTGCCGCAGATCCGCTCCGAACGGCCGGCGTTCGAGCTGCACTACCCGCACATGGTCGAACGCATGAGGGCCGAGGCACACGTGGGTTTCGGTGGTGCGCCCAGGAGCACCGAAATCGCTAAGCGTGAGCTTGCCGAACCGCGGAGCACCGGCGAGGCCTCGGCACGCACCGATACGAAGGAATAAATCGTTCGCCGTCTCGGCGCCGAAAGATCGGAAAATACCGTTGAAGACCAACATGCCGGTGGTGACCGTGCCGGCAACAGACCGAGCCACCGCGGCATTGGCCGACTGGCTCATCCGAGACCTGACCGCCGTGACGCTCGAGCATGCAGGGCTTCCGGATCCTCAACGGTTACGTCGCCTGCCGCCGATCACCGCCGCGCACATCGGCAAGCCGGGTAAGTTGCGCCGACATGTGCGTGCGTTGGAACATGTTCTCGGGCAGGTGGATCGGCATCTTCGTGCCGGTGCGCACCTGCGCGAGCATGGCCTAGGAACCGAGTCGGTACCGGCCGTGCCGACAGAGCTCTTCGACGTGGCGGCGGACCTGGCCGGCACCGTCGTCGAGCGTGGCAGTCCGGCTGCGGCACTGGCCAATCGGGCGGTGCTGCTCGCGGCCGGAGTTATCGGCCGGGGGCTGGGGGTAGTCGATGCCTCCGCGACCTGGTCCGCTACCGCGGGGTCGTATTGCGCGATCATTGCGCAGTTGTGGCGGGACGAGCCCCAGGCACAGGTGCTGGTCGATCCCGGGTAGAGGGCTGGTGCCTGGTCCGAGGGGTGCGGGTACCTGCGCCGGTCGGTCCTCGGACGGATCGGGCTGGATCCATCCGAGGGCCGACCGGTCTGCTCCGCTTTGGACGGTCGCGGTCACCGGAACATTTTCCCAGGGCGGAGGTCGAGTTATGAGCGAGTCGGGTGACCGTAGTGATCCGGACGAGGTACAGCCCGGCGACGAGTCGACTGTCTACCCCGATCCGGTCCACCGTCGACAGGAGCTGGCGGCCGCCGAAAAGAGGGTCGCCGGACAGATCGATCCCGGGATGCGTGCGGTGGTGGTCGCTGCAGTGGTGGTGGTGGTGGCGGTCTCGTTCTCACTTCCGCACAACGGTGGCGCCAACGGCTGGCAGGTGCTGGCCGGCTCTACGGTGGCACAGGCCGAAACCATCACCCTTCCTTCGCGGATCTTTTTGGTGCTGGCAGCGGTGTTCGGGATCGTGCTCTCGATGCTGGCGCTGGTGACCCGACGATGGGTGCTGGCCTGGTTTGCCAGCGCCGGGTGCACGCTGGCGATCGTGTTCGGTGTGCTTGCCGTGTGGTCGCGGCAGACCCTCGATCCCGTCGCCGGTGGGGCCGGCCCGGGCATCGGCTTGTTTTTGGGGTGGGGAGCGATGACCGTCCTGGCGTACCACTGGATCAAGGTGGTTTGGGCGCGGTCGTCGCAGATGGTCGAGGCCGAGGCTGCCCGTCGGGCTGCCGAATCCGAGCTGCCCGAGCAGTACCTGCACCGGCTTCCTCCACCACGCGAGGACGGCACGTAGTCGTCCGAGCATTCCCGCGCGCCTCGCAAAAGGTACCTCGCGATGGGGAGAATATCGCTCGATGCGCCGTGAGTGAGCGGAGGCTGCCGCTACCCGGAAACTTTTGTCAGATCAGGGTCTGCCAGTACGGCCAGAAGGCGTGCGCTACCAGGGCGGATACAGTCAGCGTCCAGACGGTGGGGACCACTGCATGCAGCCGGTGCAGCCGCTGCCATGACCGCAACGGTCGATGTTTTTGCACCGCCTCGAGGTGCAGCAGGCAATACCACCAGCCGAGCACGCTGACCAGCCACACCACCATGCAGTACGGGCACAGCGCTTCGATCCGGTAGAGGCTCTGGAAAATCAGCCAGTGCACGAAGGCGACCGCCGCGGTCAGGCCGGCGAACAGGCCGTTCCAATACCAGCGGGGCACGCCGGCCCCGGCCAGGACCGCTACGGCGGTGGTCAGTACGACCGTGAAACCGATGACGCCCAGCAACGGATTAGGGAAGCCGAACAGTTCCGCTTGCCACGAGGTCATGATCGACCCGCAGCTGATGACCGGGTTGATGCTGCACGAGGGCCGATAGGCCGGATCGGCCAGCACGGCGAACTTTTCGACGGTGAGTACCAGCGAGGCTAGTAGCCCCGCTGCGCCGCAGACAACGAGGATCCAGCCCACCCCCGTGCTGCCGAGCGTCCGACCCGACGCCTCGTCGGTGGCAGGCGCCGCCGGACGCGTCGGGGCGCTCACTCGGCCAGCGCCGCGTCGATCCGGGCCCGTAGCTGTTCGTAGGTGGGCATGGGGGGCAGCTCGACGCCGTTGAGGAACAGGGTGGGTGTGCCTTGTACACCGAGGGTAAGACCGTCGTCGAAGTCCCGGTCCACGCGCGCGCTGACGGTGGGATCGTTGACGTCCCGCTCGAATGCGGCCATATCCAGGCCCAGTTGTTCGGCAAAACCCCAGAATACTTTTTCCTGGGACTGGCTCGACTCGCCCCACTGTGCCTGGGTGTCGTACATGAGCTGATACATCGGCTCGAGACGCCCTTGCCGGGCCGCGGCTTCGACGACCCGTGCGGCCAGATGGCTGTTGGTGTGGCTGGGAATGGGGAAGTAGCGGATCCCAAAGTCGATCCGCCCGACGTACTCGTTGCGGATTTGTTCCATCACCGGGTACAAGGCCCGGCAGGACTCGCATTCGAAATCAAGGAATTCGACGAGTTGGACCTTGTCGTCGGGGGCCGTGGACAAGGTACGGATATCTGGGGTCCACACCGGTGCCGTGGCAGCGCCGGGCGCCTCTTGGCCAGTCGTCCCGGCGTTCGTCCCGGCCCTATTGGTGTAGAGCAACACCGACAACAACACCACGAACAGGGCGACCAGAGCCGCGGACACTTTCACATTGGTCGTCAGTTTCATATTCTCGTCCGTCTCGGTGTCTGAGCGAGCCGGTAGCGTCACCGACCAACCGTAAAACTACGGTACATAGTAGATGGGCTAGGGTAGACCCCGATCAGCACCCTTTGCGTTCTCTCGACAGGCCACCGCGCCGGACGCTGCGCCGGGGTAGGGAGCCGAGAAAGTATGTTCCCATGACCAGACTCATCACGATCTTCGCCGCGGCCGCCGCGGTGCTGCTCCTCGGCGTCGCGCCCGCGCAAGCTCACAGCATGTTGATCGGTTCGACTCCCGCCGCCGACGCCACGGTGGCAAGTTCCCCGGACGGAATCGAACTCGAGTTCAACCAACCCATCAACACCGCTTTCGCCACCGTGACACTTACCGACAGTTCGGGCACTCAACGGGGAAGCTCCGAGGCGATTGTCGACGCAGAACGGGTGCGGCTGGCCATCCCGGAGCCCTTGACCGCAGGGGAGTATACCGTCGGCTACCGGGTCGTCTCCGCCGACGGCCATCCCATCACCGGTTCCTACGCCTTCACCGTCACCGCGGCGGCCGGGCAGACACCGACCTCCGAGGCTCAGGAGGCGTCCCCCTCGTCGGGCGCAGCCGAGCCCGAGACCACCGAAGCGCAGGTTGCCCCTGAGGACTCACAGTCCTCAGGCTCGTCGATTCCGTTGCTGCTGGGGTTCGCAGTACTGGGGGTGCTGGTCATCGCCGGGGGCACCTGGGCGGCAATGCGCGCCTTCCGGAAGAGCTGACACCGGACTCGGCGAGGAGGTGCTGCCCGCAGTCATCTCCTCGCCGGGACTCTGTGCACACCGCGACTTCTTGAAATTTCGGTTCCCCTGACTTTTAATTCAGGGAAACCTTTTGGAGGGCGGATGACGCTGACGCGCAATGTCGGGCCAGTGCAACGGTGGCGCCGTGGGACTCTTCTCGGACCGGCATTCGTCGCCTCTATCGCCTACGTCGATCCGGGCAACGTGGCCTCCAACGTCAGTGCCGGGGCCCAGTTCGGTTATCTGCTGGTGTGGGTCATCGTGGTGGCCAATGTCATAGCCGCGCTGGTGCAGTACCTGTCCGCCAAACTCGGTCTGGTCACCGGCAGGTCGTTGCCCGAGGTGCTCCGCGAGCGCATGTCCCTACCGGCGCGCTTGGCGTACTGGGGACAGGCGGAACTGGTCGCCATGGCTACCGACCTGGCCGAGGTCATCGGCGGCGCCATCGCCCTGAACCTACTGTTCGATCTCCCGCTACTGACGGGAGCGTTGATCACCGGAGCGGTCTCGTTGCTCTTGCTGCTGGTGCAGGACACGCGTGGTCAGCGCGGTTTCGAACGGGTCATCACCGGTCTGTTGCTGGTCATCGCGATCGGGTTCGTCACCAGCCTTTTCGTTGCCCCGCCCCCCGCCCACGCCGTGGCCGCAGGACTCGTGCCGCGCTTCGACGGTGCCGAATCGGTGCTGCTCGCGGCGGCCATGCTCGGTGCGACCGTGATGCCGCATGCGGTGTACCTGCACTCGGGACTGGTCCGGGATCGTCACGGTCATCCCGAGCCCGGTCCGCGACGGGCCGTGCTGCTGCGGGTCACACGCTGGGATGTCGGACTGGCCATGGTGGTGGCGGGCACGGTGAATCTGGCCATGTTGCTCACGGCCGCGACAACGTTGCAGGGCCGGGAGGGGGTCGATTCGATCGAGGAGGCGCACACGGCGCTGGGCCTAGAACTCGGCTCGACGGTAGCGCTGCTGTTCGCGCTGGGCCTGTTGGCCTCCGGGTTCGCGTCGACCTCGGTGGGTGCCTACGCTGGGTCCTTGATCATGGACGGGCTGCTGCGCAGACGGATACCGCTGCTGGCGCGGCGCTTGATCACCCTGGTGCCGGCGTTGGTGGTGGTCGCGCTCGGGACGGATCCGACCCGGGCCCTGGTGCTCTCGCAGGTGGTGCTGTCGTTCGGTATTCCTTTTGCGTTGATCCCTCTGGTGCGTCTGACCAGCGATCGGGCGCTGATGGGCATCGACGTCAACCATCGGCTCACCACCATGGTGGCGTGGGTTATTGCTGCCACGATCACGGCGCTCAATTTGGTGTTGATCTATTTGACGGCGCGGCCTTGACTGCGTCCGTTCCGAAACATCGGATTGATGAGGATCAGGGCCGGGGCCGTTTCGGTGGGTATTTTCGCTGGTTATCGATGATGCGGATCTCGTCGTTGATCCGGGTGCGCAGCCGATGCAGGGCTACCAGCGACACTGCTATCCCGGCGAGTACACCGACAAGGAGCGTCCACGTCAGCGACACCTCGAGTCCGAGAAGGTGGACGCCGGCCACCGCGGCGCCGGCGCAGCCGGCGACCACCGCCAGACGGACTGCGGTGTAGAGGAACACCAGGCGGGACACCCGCATGGTCGACGACTGTTTCATGATCGCTCCTGAGCGCCGACCCGGGACGGTGCCGGTCCGGGTCCTGGCAGTTTCGCCGGTCAGTTCATCGGTAAGGGTGCGGCGCCGTGGGCCGTAAGTAGTTGCTGCATCGTCGTCGATTCGGCTTGCTGGGTGTCGGCGATCTGTCGGGCCAGCGTCGTGACCACTTGTTCGGTGGCGTTGGCCGCGGCGTAGCGTGCCATCGGCAGGCCGCCTTGATGGTGCCGAAGCAGCAGTTGCAGGTACAGGGTGTCGAATGCGGGGCCGGTGGTGCGTCGTAGCGTGTCGAGTTCGGAGGTGGTGGCCATCCCGGGCATCCGTGGTCCTTGGATGGCCGATCCGGGCGGCATCGCCGCGTGCTCGGTCATACCTGCCGCCGTCCCGGCGCTGTCCTCGGTAGCGCGCATCCAGGTCATCGGTTCCCCGGCCGCCTGCAGCGGTCGGTCCCATACGGCCAACCAGCCCTGCATCGTGCCCCATTGGCCCTGCTGGGTGGTGAGCACGTCGTAGGCGAGGGTGCGGACCGCCGGGTCGGTCGCGTTGGTCAGCGCCATGGCCGACATTTCTACCGCCTGGCTGTGGTGCACCGACATGTCCTGGGCGAAGCCAACCTCGACCGAGTCCTGTGCAGGTGGCTCGGGATGACCGCCTCTCAGTCCCGAGGCACCGATACCCAGATAGAGACCGACGACGAGCGCGAACACACCCACGGCGAGCGTGCGGCCGAGCCTGGCCCATCCACCGGCAGCGGGAGCGGCGGGGGCAGTGAGGACGGGAGTGTCGTCGGACTCAGCCATTGCCGGGTCCGAGGTTCGAGCCTGTCGCCGGGGCGGCGGGGGCAGACTGCTGGCCCACGGTCATGGGGACGGCGTCCGGCCCCGGCGCGGACGCATCGAACGGCGGCGGAGCGCTCGGATCGAAACTGCCTGGAGTGGTGGAGCAGGTGGCACCTGCCTCGGGGTGGGTGTTGGGGTTTCGGCGCAAGGCAGTGATGAACTGGGCGAGTCGATCGTCTTCGGAGTCATCGAGCGCGAGGCGGTGGCCCCAGGACTGCACCGAGATCGGGGATGGCAAGCCCGGATAGGGCGACATCAGGGTGTAGGGCTGGCCGTCGACCTTCGCCTCCAATGTTGACACCTCGTCCCCGGTGACCTTCTGCGGGTCGTACGTAATCCACACCGCGCCGTGTTCGAGCGAATGCACCGCGTTCTCGCTGCGGATCGGTTCGGAATAAACCGTGCCGGTACAGGTGGCCCAGTACTGATCGTGTGGGCCCCCCATCGGGGGAGTCTGGTCGTAGGCCACCCGTTGCGGTGCCTGCACATGCGTTCCGGCCGGGTAGTCGATCTTCTCCACCCCGTCGATCACCGCAGACGGATCGGGGTTGTCCGCACTGGGCACGTACTTCTGGGCCTCGGTGCGTTCGGAGATCTTCGGGACGAGGTTGTACGCGATGGCCCCGATCAGGGCGATGATCACCACGGCAGCGCCGATCATCGGCCACGGCACCCGGTGCGAGTCGGCTAGGAGGAGCGGTCCCGGTCGCTTTCGGGGCGTCTGCGACTTCGGTTTGTCTGAGCTGTTCACCGCGTTTGCCTTCCTCGGCACCGATAGGCCGTCGCCCTACCGTAAATACTATAAATCATAGTTTTCCACGTGGGGGCCGTCGGAGGCTGCCATCGCCGAGCCGACGCGGCGGCTATGCCATCCGCGACAGGTCTGTCGGGGGTACACCCCGTTGCTGCAGCCACTGGGTCGGATCTACCTTCGTACCGGCCGGATCGGTGGTTTCGAAGTGCAGGTGCGGACCGGTGGACTGACCACGATTGCCGACGGTGGCGATCTGCTCACCGGCTTGCACACGCTGATCTACCTCAACCAGCGTTTCGTTGATGTGGCCATAGGTGCTGGTGGACCCGTCATCGTGCCGGACCTGGACCCACAGACCGAACCCGGAGGCCGGGCCGGAGTCGATCACGGTGCCCGAGGCGGCAGCATAGACCGGGGTGCCGATGCTGTTGGCGATGTCCAGACCGGCGTGGGACGAACCCCATCGCGGTCCGAACGCGGAGGTCAAGGTGCCCGAGACCGGAGCGACGGCGAGGGGCTGCAGTGTCGGTGTCGCCCAGGAGGCTGCGTTTGTCGGCACCGCTGAGCTCGACGGCAGGGCCGGAACAGTGGCGGCAGGGGACACTACCGCGGGAAAACCCGGAACCGCGGCGAGTTGGTCGAGCGCCGCCTCGACCTCCGGCAGGGCGGCCAGTGCTGCGAGTTCGGCTGGCAACGGGACCGGTGCAGGCGCGGCGGCATGCACACCACCCGAGGTCGGCTGGGCAGCCGCGGTGCCCGGAGCGAGAATCTGAGATCCCACGATCAGCAGTGCGCCGGTCGCGACCGACGATGCACATGCCCCGGTCGTGGCGCGGTTCGTCGGCGCCCGGTGCCGCCCCCGGCGTCCTTCGGATCCTGGCGCGGAACCCGGTTCTATATCGGTAAGGTAACGGATTTGGTTCCGGGTTGATGCATGGTGCCGTCCCACAATAACGCTCCTGACATGCTCTTTCGATGTAGATCCGCCGTTGCCGCGACGGGTAAGATAACGAAACGATATACTAAGAAGGCGCTAAAAACTACCTGTCTTAGTAATTGGGTGGGTGTGGGCCTTCTGGCGACCGATGAGCAGGATCCACATCACGGCCGCGGCGGCGAGCACCTCAGGGCCCGAACCGAGCCGGGTCGCCCAGGTCAGTCGGGTACCCAGGGGCAGCTCACCGACGAGGACGTCGGCGGTGAACATCGCACTGCGGTTGGTGACCGCGCCGTCGGGAGTGATCAGAGCGCTGACGCCGCTGGTAGCCGCGACCACCACGGACCGCCCGTGCTCTACCGCCCGTAGCCGAGACATGGCCAGCTGCTGGTAGGTCATCTCGGTGCGGCCGAAGGTCGCGTTGTTGGTGGGCACTACCAGCAACTGGGCGCCTGCCCGCACCGACTCGGCAACCGCATCGTCGAAGGCAACCTCGTAACAGGTCGCCACCCCCACCGGTACGCCGTTGAGCTCGACCCGGCCGGTACCGTCTCCGGGGATGAACCGGCCTGCCTGCGCGGCCGCCGGCCACAGGCGCTCGATCACCGGGCGCAGCGGCAGATATTCCCCGAATGGCACCAGGCGCCGCTTGAGGTGCCGGGCCCCGGGACCTGTCACCGGATCCCACACCAGCGCACTGTTACCGCTGGTGCCGTCCCCGTTGTCGAGCACGGCACCGACGAGGATGGGCACGCCGATGGCGGCAGCGGCCTCATCGAGCTCGGCGTGGGCATCGGCCTGACGCAGCGGATCGATGTCCGAGGAGTTCTCCGGCCACACCACCAGCTGCGGCCGGGGCGCGCGACCCGACGCCACGTCGACGGCAAGTCGTTCGGTCGCCGCGACGTGATTGTCGAGCACGGCCCGACGCTGGGCGTTGAAATCGAGCCCCATTCGCGGCACGTTGCCTTGCACGGCCGCGACCGTGACCGTCGATGCCGGGAAGCGGGCGGAGTCGCGCATCCCGACGAGCGGTGCCGCCGCAAATGCGACCGCTGCCAGCAGCATCGAACCCATCGCGACCGCAGGCCGCCGCTCGCGCGCAGCGATCACGGTTGTGACCACCGCGGTGCCGATCACCGCGACGGCGAAGCCCACACCGGCAGGCCCAGCAAGGGAAGCCAGCTGCAGAAGTGGCCCCTCGGCTTGCCCGAAGGCCAGCCGTCCCCACGGAAATCCTCCGAACGGAATCCGTGCGCGTATTGCTTCGGTGACCACCCAGGCGGCGGCAATCGATACCGGGGCCGCCGGGCGGCGGCTGAGCGCCGCGGCCAGGGCGCCGAATATCCCGACCGCGAGCGCCTCGATCGCTGCAAGCGCCAACCAGGGCACTGGTCCGACGTAGACACCGACCCAGGGCAGCAAGGGCAGAAAGAACCCCAACCCGGCCAGGTAGCCGTAGCCGAAGCCGGCGCGCCTGCGTCGGCCGTGCAGTACGGCGGTGAGCACGGCAATGGCGAGCGGGGCCAACCACCATCCCGTGCGGGGTGGGAAACTGGCATAGAGCATCAGCCCGGCCAGAATCGATGCCGCACTACGCACCGGCACCGACAACTCCGGTCCGCGGCGGCGCACCGAGGTAGGGAGCGCCACGGTGGTGGCCCCCTCACTCATCGACGAGTTCCCTCCTATTAGGCGGACGCGCAGACCCCTGTACACACAGGTACACATGCCCAGGGTGTGTCAGTTCAGTCCGGCATAGGAGTGCAGCCCCGAGACCACCATGTTGATGATGAACAGGTTGAACAGCATAGATACGAACCCGGCAATGTTGATCCAGGCCGCGCGGGTTTCCCGCCAGCCGGCGGTGGCCCGGGCGTGCAGGTAGGCGGCGTAGATCACCCATGCGATGAACGAGACGGTTTCTTTCGGGTCCCAGCCCCAGAACCGGCCCCAGGCGGCTTCGGCCCAGATCGCGCCGAGGACGACCCCGGCACCGAACAAGGGGAACGCGAAGATCGTCGTGCGGTAGGCGAGACGGTCGAGGGCGCGGGCGTCGGGGAGCCGTTGCATGAGTCGGGCCAGCCGGGTATCCGGGCGTTTTTCGGCGTTCAACGCCAGCAGAAACAGCGTGCTGGCCACCCCGGAGACGAGGAAAACTCCGCTCGAGACGGACACGACCGAGACGTGGATCGGCAGCCAGAAAGACTGTAGCGCCGGCACCACCGGGGCGGCATCGGCGTAGAGCACGGTGCCAGCGACGAACAGCAGGATCAGCACCGGGATCAGCGCGAATGCCCACAGCACGCGCAGCGCCGGGCGGCGCAGCACGATCAGCCCGGCAAGTACGCCCACCGCGCAGGTGACGGTGACGAACTCGTACATGTTGCCCCAGGGGAAACGCGCGGTGGCCAGCCCGCGCAGCACCATCGAACCAACGTGCAAGATCAGGGCGATCACGAGGACGCTGACGCCCATGCGGCCGAGCCGGTCCGAAAGGTCCCGCCGGGGTGGCTCGGCGACCCGGCCCGGCCTGTCGGCGGGGACCGCAGAGGTGGTAGAAGTGGCAGAGGTGGTGGCGGCCGCGAGGATGGGTGCGGTACGGCGCACCCGCACGGCCGCGAATTCGGCGATGAACAGCACCAGCGCCAGTAAGTAGATGGCGAAGGCTGTTTCGAAGCTCAGGTCGGAGTAGCGGGCGAGGGTGTCGTCAATCGGCATACGCTATCGGTCTTCCTTCGGAGCAGAGGGCACATCGGGTAGCAGGCGCTGACAGATGTCGGTGAACTCCGAACCCCACCCGGCCTGGTCGGTACGGGCCAATCCCCCCAGTTCGAGGGCGGTGCCGGCGCCGTCAGGGCGCAACCGCACCCAGATCCGGCGGCGCTTGATCACCAGCGAGGCCAGAAGTCCGCCCATCATGGTGATTGCGAAGACCAGCACCCAGTTCTGCGCGGGATCATGAGAGACCTGCAGGTAGGCGAATTCCTCGGCGCCGTCGAACCGTACCGCGGTACCGTCGGCCAGGGTCGTGGACTCGCCGGGCTTCAGGTTGACGCGGTCCTGTTTGACCAACCGGCCCTGATTGATCATTTCGGAGTTCAGCTTGAAGATCGACTGCGGAATGCCGGTATCCAGGCCGGTATCGCCCTTGTAGATGTCGATGGCCACGGCCGGATCCAACATGTCGGGGAACACCGAGGTCAGCAAGGTGCCGTCGAACGCTGCGGTGGGCGCGAACAGCCCTTCGAGCGCGATCTGGTTGCGGCGGCGCTCGTCCGGATCCGGGTAGGTGCCGCCGGGCGGATCGAAACGCAGGGCGCCGCTGCTGAGGAACGTGGTGGCGTCCTCGGGGGCGAACTGCAATGTTTCGGTGCGCGATTGTCCGTCGGGGAAGGTCACGGTGAACCGGGGCGCGTAGCCGTGGCCGGTGAGGTAGACCCGTTCGTTGCCCAGGCGCAGCGGTTCGTTGACCCGCAGTCGGTGCTGCTGCCAGCGGTCGGTGCCCAAGTCCTCTCCGTTTTGGTAGGAGATGTTCGAGGTGAACATCTTCGCTTGGCCGTTGTCGAGGTAGTCGGCGGAAAAGTCCTCGACCCTGACGCAGAAGGGCTCGAGTCCGGTGCCGTCGGTGGCGGTACCGGCTCGGAACGAGTCGTACACCGCCGGGGAGGTGTTGCAGAACCCGGGACCGCCGTCGGCGATGACGATCACCGCGCCCTCGTACCCGAACAACCGGCCGGTGGCCACCGCCACCAACAACCCCACCAGGGAGAAGTGGAAGACCAGGTTGCCGGCCTCGCGCAGGTAGCCCTTTTCGGCGGAGATCGACCGGTGCCCGTCGTCGCCGGTGCGGGTGACCGTTCGCCACCGGCGCAGCACGGTCTGTACCTGCTCGAGAGTGTCGTCGATGGGAGTGTCGAGTTTTCCCTGGTGGTGGTGCGGCAGCCGGGACAGATTGCGCGGTACCGCGACCGGCTCACTGCGCAGCGCCCGCAGATGCTCGCGCAGGCGCGGGAGCAGACATCCGATGAGCGAGATCATCAGCAGCGCGTAGATGGCGGTGAACCAGAAGCTGGCGAACACGTCGAACATTTCGAGTCGGTCCAGGAGCGGGCCGAGAACCGGGCGGGCGGCGATGTACTCGTCGACCTTGCCGACGTTGAGGTTGCGTTGCGGGAGCAGCGCCCCGGGGATCGCGGCGACCGCGAGCAGGAACAGCAGCACCAGGGCGGTGCGCATCGAGGTGAGCTGACGCCACAGGTTCCGGGCCTGGGCGAGGGCGCGGCGCCACGGAGGAGGACTCGGTAGCGGTGGTGCCGGATTCCGGTCGGTGAGGGTCATATCGGTAGCACCACGCTGGTGACGAACTCATCCCGGATCCACGCGATGAACAACTCCCATGCCTCGGTCAGCAGAGCGATGCCGACCGCGAGGAGCATCACGCCGCCGACGATTTGAATGGTGCGAGAGTGGCGGCGCAGCCATCCGACACCGCGCAGGGCCGAGGACGAACCGAACGCCAAGGCGATGAACGGCAGTCCCAGTCCCAGGCAGTACGCGACGATCAACAGCACTCCGCGGGCGGCGGTGGTGCCTTCGGTGCCGGCCGCCACAGACAGCACCCCGGCCAACGTCGGGCCCAGGCACGGTGTCCACCCCAGCGCGAAGACCCCACCGAGCAGCGGGGCGCCGGCGAGTGAGGAGATGCGCCGGGGCGCAAAACGGGTGTCCTTCTGCAATGCCGGAATCAGGCCGATGAAGGCCAGGCCCATCACGATGGTGATCACCCCGCCGAGGCGTTGGAGCAGTTCCTGGTTGATCCGCAGTGCCCCGATCACCCCGAATACCGAGGCGGTGGCCAGCACGAACACCACGGTGAAACCGGCGACGAACAGGCCGGCGGCGCCGGTGACCCGCCACCGGCCCGTGGTGTGTACCCCGGCGGTGCCTACACCGGCAGGGGTCAGGGCCGGTGCTTCGGCGCCGGAGACGCCGGCCAGATACGACAGGTAGCCGGGCACCAGGGGCACCACGCACGGAGAGGCGAACGAGATCAACCCGGCCAACAGACAGGCGCCCACCGCCAACAGCAGCGGCCCGGACGCGGCCGCGGTCTGGAAACTCGCCCCGATTCCCTGCGCGAGCACAGTCACGGTCACTGTTCGGCCGCCACGCGTTCGATGACCGGTTGCAGGTCCTCGGTCAGCAGGGCCCGCAGGAACACCGCCGCGACGCGATGCTGCCGGTCGAGGACGAGCGTGGACGGGATGACGCTGGTGGGAAAGGCGCCACCGAGGGCGGTCAAGGTCGCCATCGGCGGGTCGTAGATCGATGGGTAGGACACATTGTTGTCGATCACGAAGTCCTGGGCCTTGTCGCGCTGGGGATCGCGGACGTTGATACCGAGAAACTGCACTCCCAGATCCTGGGTGGCTGCGTAGGCGCGCTCGAGATCGTCGGCTTCGCTGCGGCACGGGGCGCACCACTGTCCCCACAGGTTGAGCACGACCACCTGGTCGGCGTAATCGGCCAGGTCGACGGTGACGCCGTCGGTCATCAGGTCCGGGCCGGAGAGCGCGCCGAGGGTGCCGCGGTCGGCCGGCGGATCGTAGAAAATGTCGGTCTGTCCACCGGGGGCGACGAAATCGAAGGTGCCACCCTGGGCGACGGCGTCGGAGCCGGTGCCGCAGCCGCTCACCCCCACCAGCACCACCACGGCCAGGACCACTCGGCCCAGCAGTCGAGACGGCCGGCCGCCTGTCGGCTTTACGCCGGTCATCGCAGCAGCCCGTTCACCGCGGCACGGACCTGGTCCGGGCCTGTGAACACCGCGGGCTCGGCGATCCGGTCCACCGAACCGTCGCGCTGCAGAAGGAAGGTCAGCGGCAACACGGGTGGGCCGGCCAGTGCCTGCTGTGCCCGGTCGTCGGTGTCGACGAACGAGGGGTAGCCGATGCGCAGGTCGGTCATCAGCGTCGCGGCGGAGCCCGCGGTGTCCTGCACGTTGATCCCGATCACCCGCACCGCGCCGGGCTCGCGGGCGTAGGCATCGAGCACGGGCATTTCTTCCCGGCACGGTCCGCACCACGAGGCCCACACGTTGAGCAGGGCCGGTTCCCCGGCCAGGGCGCCGCCGAGATCGACGGGGCGGTCCGAACCCAGGCACCGCACCGTCACCTCCGCCAGGGGACCTGCAGCCCCGATGCCCGTGCCGGTCGGGCAGGGCGGGGTCGCGCCCGGGTCGGGCAGAGCGTTGCGTGCCGGGGCGGGGCGGGCGGATACCGCGGTCGGCTGTAGCCCGGAATCGGCTGGGGTCACGGTGTCGTCCTCCCGTTGGGGCCACAGCGCCACCACGAACGCGACGATCACGAACAGACACGTGATCGACCATGCGGCTCTGGTAGACATGTGGCCCCTCTCCGTTGTCGTCCGACCGAAATACTACGCGAGATAGTATTTCGATCGGACGACCGGTCGGGATCAGCAGCACATCATCGACGCACACATCTGGCATGCGCCGCTGAGCATCATCACGTGGCAGTCCCACAGCGCCTGCAAATTCGCAATCATTTCCTGCATGTTTCACCTCCTCCTCGATCGCGATGCGCCGCTTTCGCGCATCTACTATCTCCGTACGTAGATAGTAGATGTAGACGGGAACGCTGGTCCTGGGCTCGTCCAGCAAGGAAGCGTTCATGCCGAAAACGACCGGTTCACCTCCGCTGTGGCGCCCGTGGCGGGTTCACCACCTCGAGGCGGTGGAGGACTACCTTGCGAGCCTCTACCGTCGGAGCGGCCGCTGCGAAGAAACCTCGACCACGGCGCGGGCAGCCCGTCTGGGCTGGAGGCTGTCAGCAGTGTCAACCATGCACCGACGCCAGGGGGCCGCCGATCTGATCGTCCGCCCCACGGCGCACCGAGCGGAGTTGACCGGCCACGGCCGACAACACGCGAGAAACGTGGTGCGGCGGAACTGCCCGGTGAAGACCTTCAGGGCACCGGAGTTGTCCCTGCTGTGGATCGAACTCCCGAGAGAGGCCGACCGGCTCGAGCATGTTGTCGGCATACTGTTCGAGGTCCGACTCGTCCGGGTCCTGGGATATCCGCGGTCGAACCCGTTCGGCAGTCCCATCCCGTTCCCGACCGAAGACCGCGCCGAGTCGTGGCCCGATCTTCTGACCGCCGTCCTGCCCTGTCGACGATTCACCGTTCGGCGCATCGCCGATCACGACTCGGTGGCGCTCGGACTGCTGACCGGAGTCCACATCGGCCTGCACACCGTCCTGACCGACGTGGTGCTCGATCCGGTCACCGACCTGGTGCACTTCGACACCGCCGGCCACCGGCACATCCATCCGCTCGGTTGCGCTCAGTAGGTGCACGGTCGATCCGGGTGATCGGGAGGGTCAACGGCGGTGACCGGCCGCGGACGCATCCGGCCCGCCTTACCCTGGGAGAACGGCAGACACGAAAGCGGAGGCAACGGTGCGGGTGAAGGGGTTCGGTGAACTCGAGGCCGTGGTGATGGACCGGATCTGGGAGCGCGAGGGCACCACCACGGTCCGGCAGATCTTCGACGCTCTCGCCGCGCACCGCGACATCGCCTACACCACGGTGATGTCGACGATGGACAACCTGTACCGCAAAGGGTGGCTGGCACGGGTCCGCACCGGCAAGGCATTCACCTACTGGCCGACACTGAGCCGGGAACAACACACGGCTCGGCTGATGCGCGAGGTGTTCGACGCGGGCGGGCAGACCGATCTGGTCTTGACCCACTTCGTCGAGCAGATGAGCGCGGAGGAGTCGGCGAGCCTGCGCCAAGCACTGCGTCGACTGTCCGGCGGCGAGGACACCGCGTGATCCCCGTCCTCTGCCTGCTGCTCTACGCCGCCGCCGTCGCGGTGTTCGGTCCCGTGGTCCTGGCACGGCTGACCGCCGCCGGGATCGCCCCGCGCCTGGGCGTGGCCGCCTGGCTGAGCGCAATCACAGGTGTGTCCGTCGCCGCAACCGCTGCCGTGGCGATTGCCCTCGTCGACGTGCTCGGCAGAGGTGGTGACGCCGCTCGATGGATCGTCGACTGTGTCGGCGCGCTCTCGACAAGCGTCGGCGAGCACTCCGGCGCAGACATGCGTCTGCTGTCGGGAATCGTATTGTCCGGGGGGCGGCCGTGGGGGTCGTCGGGGCGTGGCGGATCTGCCGGGGTGTGCAGCGCCGCCGAGCCCGCACCCATGAGCACGCCCACCTGGCCCGGATGGTCGGACGTCGCATCCCCGATCTCGACGCAGTGGTGATCGACTCCGAGGAACGAGTGGCGTACTGCATAGCCGGACGCGAAAGATCGGTGGTGATCACCCGTGGCGCGTTGGCGGTGCTCGATCCCCGGCAGCTCGCCGCCGTCCTCGCGCACGAGCGAGCCCACCTCGGCGGCCGCCACTCGCTGGTGCTCGATGTCGTCCACAGTGTGGCAGCGGCACTGCCCGGGGTTTCCCTGTTCCGGGTCGGCGCCACCGAGATCGGGCGTCTGTTCGAGATGTGCGCTGACGACGTGTCGGTCCGCGGACAGGGAAGGCGGGCCCTCCTCGGCGGTTTGCTCGCCTTGGGTGGGCATCCGGCCCCGGAAGGTACCCTCGGCGGCGGCGGTGGGCTCACCGCCCGCGCCGCGCGGCTGGTCAGCCCGCCTCCGCCGCTCGTTCGTCTCGGCGTCACCGTCCTGCTCGGGGCCGTCATCGTCACTGTCCTTGCGGGGCCGTTGATGTGCACCTTGATGGATTGAGGCGTTGGGCGGCACCCGAGGTCCCGGGGGCCGGGGGCCGGCGTGGCCGAGGGCGATCCCACCAGGGCGGCGACTCTGTCATCGTCGAAACCCGATATAATCCCCTTCAATCGATTATAGGTGTGCGCCGAAGCGTTGCTGTCTTCCCGGATCGCTCGTAAGCGGACGGGTTCGGGCGCCGGGTCGAAAGGTGCTCATGAATCTGCTCGCGTCCGTCCTGCAGGCGGTCGGCCTGTTTCTCGTGACCAATATCGACGACATCATCGTGCTGTCGCTGTTCTTCGCTCGAGGAGCCGGGGTTGGGGGCACCACCACAGCGATTTTGGTGGGACAGTATCTGGGATTCGGCGCCATCCTCGCCGCCTCCGTTCTGGTCGCAGTGGGGGCGACGACCTTCTTGCCGGAGGAGGTGATCGCCTACTTCGGTCTGATCCCTCTGCTTCTGGGTGCGTACGCCGCATGGCGGGCATGGCGGGGGCGAGGGGAGGACGACGAACAGAAAACCGCCGGTAAGAAGGTCGCGGTAGGGACGGTCGCCGCGGTTACGTTCGCCAATGGAGGCGACAACATCGGGGTCTACGTCCCGGTGTTCGTCACTGTCGGAGCCCCCGCGGTGGTGGCCTACTCGATCGTCTTTTTGGCCTTGGTTGCAGTTCTGGTCATCGCGGCGCGCTACCTCGCCACCCGCAAGCCGATCGCCGAGGTTCTTGAGCGCTGGGAACACGTGCTGTTTCCGATCGTGTTGATCGGTCTCGGCGTGTTCATTCTCGCCGAGGGTGATGCATTCGGGCTGTGAGGATGCCCGCCGGTGACCCGACCTATTCATATCGTTGAGTGCCGGTTATTATCGTCATATGACGATCAATGATGTGGGTTGCCACGCCCGCGAATCCGTGGATTCGGCAGTGGCGTTGTTCCACAGCCTCTCCGACGGCACCCGCCTAGCCATCGTGCGCCGGCTCGCCGGCGGTGAAGCCCGCGTGGCGGATCTGGTGGGCGCGCTCGACTTGGCGCAGTCGACGATTTCCGCGCATGTGGCGTGCCTGCGGGACTGCGGTCTGGTGCAGGGCCGACCCGAGGGCCGGCAGGTGTTCTACTCGCTGACCCGACCGGAACTGCTCGATCTGCTCGCCGCGGCCGAAACCCTCTTGGCCGCGACGGGCAACGCCGTCGCGCTGTGCCCGAACTACAGCACCGACACCGGGGAGAAGTCGTGAGTGACGCGTGCGGTTGCGGCCACGACGAACCCCGCGTCGAGGGTGAGGAAGACCACGAGCCCGACAAGTGGTGGCAGGTCACCGAGATTCGGGCGGCCGCCGTCGCCGGGCTGCTGCTGGTTGCCGCCCTGGTCGTGGGGTGGACCGACGGCCCCCACCCGGTGAAGCTGACCCTCGAAGCCCTGGCGCTGATCGTCGCCGGCTACACCTTCGTCCCCTCCACCCTCACACGCCTGGCCCGCGGCAAGATCGGGGTCGGCACTCTGATGACGATCGCCGCCGTCGGCGCCGTGCTGCTCGGCGAGGTCGGCGAGGCCGCGATGCTCGCCTTTCTGTTCGCCATCAGCGAGGGCCTCGAAGAGTACGCGGTCACCCGCACCCGCCGCGGCCTACGCGCCCTGCTGAATCTGGTGCCGGACACCGCCACCGTCCTGCGTGGCGGTCGTGAACAGACCGTCGCCCCCGCAGAGTTGGTGCTCGGGGAGATCATGATCGTCAAACCCGGGGAGCGGCTCGCCACCGACGGCACCATCCGCACCGGCCGCACCGCCCTGGACACCTCCGCGATCACCGGCGAATCCGTCCCGGTCGAGGCCGCACCGGGCTCCGAGGTGTTCGCCGGCTCGATCAACGGCACCGGCGTTCTCGAGGTCGAGGTCACCGCCGGTGCGCAGGACAACTCGCTGGCCAAGATCGTGCGGATCGTCGAGGCCGAGCAGTCCCGCAAGGGCGAGGCCCAGCGTCTGGCCGACAAGATCGCCAAGCCTCTGGTTCCGGGGGTGATGGTTGCCGCGGCGCTGATCGCCGCGATCGGCAGCGTGTTCGGCGATCCGCTGGTGTGGATCGAACGCGCCCTGGTGGTGCTGGTCGCCGCGTCCCCGTGTGCGCTGGCCATCGCGATCCCGGTCACGGTGGTCGCCGCGATCGGCGCCGCGTCCAAGCTCGGTGTCCTGGTCAAGGGCGGTGCCGCCCTCGAAGCGTTGGGCCGGATCCGCACCGTCGCGCTGGACAAGACCGGCACCCTGACCCGCAACCGCCCCGAGGTCATCGACGTCGCCACCACCGGCGGCGCCACCCGCGGCGACGTCCTGAACGTCGCCGCCGCCCTCGAGGCCCGCAGCGAACACCCCCTCGCCGCAGCGATCCTCGCCGCCGTCGACGACTACACCCCGGCCGAGGACGTCGATGCGGTCCCCGGGGCCGGACTGACCGGACACGTCGGCGGCATCCCCGCCCGGCTCGGCCGGCCCGGCTGGATCGATCCTGGCCCCCTGGCCGCGGATATCGAGCGGATGCAGCACGCCGGAGCCACCGCGGTGCTCATCGAATGCGACGGCGCCCTGATCGGCGCGGTCGCGGTGCGCGACGAACTGCGCCCCGAAGCCCGCGACGTCGTCGCTGAGTTGCGCCGCGACGGTTACACCGTGGCGATGCTCACCGGCGACAACGAGCGCACCGCACGAGCGTTGGCCGCCGCCGTCGGCATCGACGAGGTCCACGCCGATCTGCGTCCGGAGGACAAGGCCCGCATCATCGACACTCTCCGCGGTACGCGGCCGACGGCGATGGTCGGCGACGGCGTCAACGACGCCCCGGCCCTGGCCACCGCCGACCTCGGGATCGCGATGGGCGCGATGGGCACCGACGTCGCCATCGAAACCGCCGATGTCGCCCTGATGGGTGAGGACTTGCGGCACCTACCCCAAGCCCTGCAGCACGCCCGACGCTCCCGGACGATCATGTTGCAGAACGTCGGCCTCTCGCTCGCGATCATCACCGTCCTGATGCCCCTGGCCCTGTTCGGGATACTCGGGCTGGCCGCCGTCGTCCTGGTCCACGAGATCGCCGAGATCATTGTGATCGCCAACGGGGTGCGCGCCGGACACGCCCGGAGCCTGACCGCGACAACAGAATCGACAAAGTCATCCGTGCCGGTCGCCGGAGCTCGGTCATGACAGATAAGGACAACTCCGTGTCGTCCGTAGTGCCCGTGGGCAGGCGGCGTTGCGGCCGAGGTATTCTCGTCGTGCTGGTGGGTGCCCTGGCTGCGGTCGCGTTGGCCCTCGATCCGGTGGCGCGCGACGCGCTGTCCGGTGGGCGGGCAATCGATTTCGGGTTGTTGCAACTACGGTTGGCCTACAACACCGGGGTCGCGTTCAGTCTCGGTGACCAGCTCCCCCCTACCGTCGTTCTTGCCGTCACCGCTGCCCTCACCGTGACGATCGGCGTGTTCGCCTGGCGCACTGCACTCGACAGTCCACTGATCCAGACCATCGGCCTGGCCGCGATCGTCGCCGGCGCCACCGCCAACGTCGTCGACCGCTTCCTTGATGGCAAAGTCACCGATTATTTCCACACCGGGTGGTGGCCCACCTTCAACCTCGCCGACACCTACATCACCTGCGGTGTTGTCCTCGTCGTCGGCGCCCTGCTTCTCGCAACCTCCAACAGGGACCACATCTCATGAGTCGAATGCCCGAACAGCTGCGCACCCTCTACACCGCGGAGATGACCGCCGCTCGACATAGCAGCGACGATGTCAGGCGCTGGCGCCACCTCGAACGCGCCCACATCTTGTCCCAGCCCTACCCGTGGCCGCACACCCGCAACCACCTCGCCATGTTCACCTTGGCGCTGCGCCAGCGTGATCGCCGCGAGGCTGTGGGCCAGGTCGTGCGGATTCTGCTCGCCGCTCCCGGCTCGGCGCTGGGCCGCTACCCTCAAGGCAACACCGGGCGTACTTCGGCGGGGCTGATGACCCCGATGCAGGTCCCGGAGGATCTGGTTTCGATGCTCACTCGACCCACCTGACACCGCGCCTCTCGCTGCGATTGAGTCAGACGGAACAACAAGTCCGGTAGTGCACCGTCTTCCTCATCTACTACTTGCTGTCCGAGTTCGAAAGGGGCCAGTCAGGGACCACCCGCACGTTGTGCTGCGCAGACACGGATTATGTTGAGGTCCGGGCAATCATGTGGCGGCCAGAATCGCAGGACTCGACTTGCCCTCATACCGTCGAACCGAGGTGAACGAGTCCTGCGACCTGACTCTCCCTTCCCTCAGAAGGGAAGAAAACCTTCCGTCTCATTCTACAGAGCAGATCCCGAAACCGGCACGGCACTTTGTGTGCTGGAACTTTTTTGCTCGAAGCATGAGGAACCGCTGGGCGTTGATGCTGAAATGTGCGCGGTCCAAAGATGGCCGTCGCTGCCCGCGTAGCTCGTGGACTGTCGAATCGGAGCACAACGTTGGGCTCGGTTACCGCGGCCGGCCGTACCGGGCGGCGAGACTCTCGCTCGCGGAGAGCGGCGTCTCGTCGTCGGTTCGGGTGGCCTTCACCTTGCGGCGTTCCCTCAACTCCGCCCACACGAAATACCCCAGTCCCATTGGGGCCATGATCCCGAACGCGAGCCACTGCAGCCCGTACGACAGATACGGACCCGCATCAAGTTGGGGAAGTGGGATGACTCCGAGCCCGCCCGGCTGGTGAGCATCGAGTTGTAGGTAGACGTCTTCGAGTTCGAGACCCGTCACAGCCGCGACCTGCGGCGCGTCGATAAAATACACTTGCTGATAGCCCGCGTCAGTGAAGGGCTCCTTGCCGTCCATTGTGCCTTGGGACTTGCGGATCCGAGCATCGAGCGAGACATTTCCGCCCGGTGCGGCGGGGATTGCGGGGACCTCGCTACCGCGTACCGGACGCACATAACCTCGATTGACGAGAATCGTCCGACCATTACCCAGCGCAAACGGCGTGAGCACTTCGTACGCGGGTTGGGATTCGACGCTGCGCAACCGGACGAGCACATCAGAGTCGGGCAGATACGAGCCCTGCGCGACGACCCGCCTCCACTCGTCGTCGATCGTCGCACTGTCACCGCCGAGCAGCTCGGCGACAGGGACCGGGTCCTGCGCCATCGATGCCGAGATCCGCGCATTCCGATCCTCGGTGCTCGTGTTCTTGCTCAGCTGCCACGGGGCGAGCAGGGTGAAGCACCCATACGCGAAACCGACTACCACCACGGCCAGAATGAACCAGCTCGGACGGAGAAGAAACATCACACGGCGCACTTGTTCACGGTAGACCCCAGAGTGGACTCTTCTGCCATCGCATCCCCTCTCGACGCGCTCAACGCCCAGCTGCTGCGGCGCCTCCACCTCGACCTCACCCACCTGACCTTCGAGTCGAGGATGGGGAACAATCCGGGGCGTTTGAGGTGGAGCACCTTGCTGATCTTGGCTACCCCCACGCGCCGGGGCGCGGCCGTGCGGAAATGGTCGTAGAGGGCTTCGGCCCGGTCGTAGAGCTCGCCGCTGATGTTCGGGTCGGCCTCGACCAGTTGTGCTTCGATCGGCGCCGCCGCCCACGGGGCGTCGACGGCGGTACGGATGAACCAGTCGAGTTGGGCGTGGCTGATGCGGGAGCGCACCTTGTGGGTGCGGGCGATCTCGTCGGCGGTGATCTCCTTGAGTGCTCCGGGTCCGGGCAGGTCGTAGCGGGCCACGGTCACCGCCGGATAGCCGTGGGCCTTGGCGGTCGCGGTGTCGATGTCGATGCTGCGTCCGGCGATCACCAACACGGTGGCCCCGTCCTCGCCGCGGGTGCGGTTCATGGCTTCTGCCGCCCGGCCGGGTCCGGGTCGGTGTCGTTGATGCCTCCCAGATCGGTGTATGGAGTCGCAGCGGACGTGTCTGCGGTCGTCGCAGCGGCGATTTCCGTCGGGTCCGGCCGGCTCGAGATGCGGATCGTGCGAGCGAGTGCCCGCAGGTCCTGGAGCGAGCGGATTCCGTCCGGGACGCTGTCGTCACCGGGTGACCGTAAGGCGTTCGAGTTCAGCGGGTTGGTGGCATGCCGCTCTTCTCCATCCTCGTCCGCGTACGGAGAACGGTCTCCGAGCATCTGGCGGCTCAATTCGCGCATCTGGCGACATTCCTCGATCTTTTCGACGGCCTGCTGTGCTCGGATCTTTTCGGGCTTGAGGTACTCCTCGATCCGTCCGATGTCCGTGGCGAGGTGCGCCATCGCGGGGGCGATCTTCTCCAATGCCTGTATTGAGCGTTTCTGCAGGGAGTGCAGTGAGTCCGAGTGCGTCGAGAATGTTCCCCACCTATGAACGCTCATGTCGAGCACGAACGTGTCGCTGTAGGTATCACGCTCGTTGGGGGCAGATCCGTAGGTGATGGTCACGGTGACTCGATCGGGGATCTGTTCATCGTTGCGGATGGACCGGTCGGGGTCGTCCGGGTCCTCTTTGCCGATGAAATAGATGTTGAACAGTTCGTTACCGGGCATGAAGGTGGGGATGGGGTCGGCGTAGCGCTTGAGGAGGAATGCGATGATGCTCGGCTGGCCGCTGTGGGTAGGTTGCTCAGCCAGTGGTGGGTCGAATTCAACCTTGACGTTGTACGCCACCGAGGGTCCGAAGTTGCGTACGACCAGAGACGCCGTCCGAGCAGATAGTTGAGGATCGATCACCAATTCAGCACCGACCATCGGCCGTGATCGGTCCCGACTGTCACGCTTCGTCGCCCGCAACGTGCGAACAGCCACGAAAGCTGCGGCGACCGCCGCCGCTGCGGCCACGACCGTCGCACCACCACCGACAGCCGCACCCACCGCGGACACAAGATCGGTGGTGTCGGACGCAAGGACAGTCGGCACAGTTCTTCTCCACGGGTATTCAGGCGGCAGGGTGGGCGATAATGTCCGATACATCGTCGCAGCATCGAGTTTCAATACTCGAGCGGCGAGTAGCTCCCGATTCTGGGTAGACCTGTGGACGGACTTCCGCGGGAGAAGTTCCGCTGAATCCTCTACAGGTAGCTACTGCACCGGCGACGGTTCCGGACGCAGTTCGGCCAAGGATCCCACCGCGGTGATTCCGACGGGTTCGGTGGTGGATAGCGGAATCACCGCGTACCGGTCGGCAAGCTCACCCCGGACCTTGTCGATCTGCTCGAGTTCGGCTACGGCCCGCCGGCGGAGCAGCGGTGCGGTGGGCTCCGCTGCGGCAAGAGAGTTGTTGACCACCCACGCCCACGGCTCGATACCGGCGCGTCGCAAATCGCCCTGCAGACCGGCGGCCTCGAGCACCGGAGTGGTCTCGGCGAGCGTGACCAGCACAATCTTGGTCTGTGCCGGGTCCTGCAGCCGCATCAAAGGAGTGGTGAAGCGTCCGCCGTCGCCCATCTGCCGGGCGATCTCACGGTGATACGAGCCGGTCGCATCGAGCAACAGCAAGGTGTGACCCGTGGGGGCGGTGTCGACGACGACAAACTTGCGGCGTGATTCGTGGATGACCTTCGAAAACGCCTGGAACACCGCGACTTCTTCGGTGCAGGGGGACCGCAGATCTTCGGCGAGGGTGGCGCGGCCGGCGTCGTCGAGCCCGGCGCCCTTGGCGGCCAGCACCCGGTTGCGGTAGGCCTGACTGGCCTCATGGGGGTCGATGCGGGAGACCTCAAGATGGTCGAGTTCCCCGGCGAGAGTGTCGGTCAGGTGCGCGGCAGGGTCGGTGGTGGTCAGGTGCACGTCATGGCCACGGCGGGCCAGTGCCACCGCGATCGCGGCGGCGACGGTGGTCTTACCGACCCCGCCCTTGCCCATGCACATCACCAAACCGTGCCCGTCGGACTCGATCTCATCGACCAGATCCGCCAGGGAAGCATCGGTGACCGCCGCGACGTCCGGATCGACGCCGACGGCACTCGAGGCCGTGGTGATGTCGAACAGGGTGGCCAGAGCGTCGAGACCGACCATGTTCACCGGCTTGAGGGCGACCAGATCCGTGGGCAGCGCCGCGATCGCGGCGGGAACCGCGGCGAGCGCCGCCTGTTCGCGGTGATGCACGGCGGTGGCCAGCTGATCGGTGTCGTCGACGGGGGCGGGCAGCACGCCGTTGACGACCACATGCTGTCTCGTCATGCCGATCGCGGCGAGTTCGTCGTGGGTGCGGGCGATTTCGGTCAGCGCAGAGCGGTTGGCGCGGGCGACGAGCACCAGGCGGGTGCGACCGGGATCCGACAGCGCCTCGACCGCGCCGGCGTACATGGCCTTCTGCTTGTCGAGGCCGGCGAGCGGCCCGAGGCAGGACGCGTCGCCCTTGCCGTTATCGAGGAATTCGGTCCAGTTGCCGGGCAGCTGCAGCAGCCGGATGGTGTGGCCGGTGGGGGCGGTGTCGAACAGCACGTGATCGAACCCGGCGACCCGGTCGTCGGGATCGGTGAGCAGCGAGGTGAATTCGTCGAACGAGGCCACTTCGGTGGTGCACGAGCCGGACAACTGTTCGGTGATCGACGCGATCTCCGCGTCGGGCAGCAATCCGCGGACCGGGCCGACGATGCGTTCACGGTAGGCGGCGGCGGCCTGTTCGGGATCGATCTCGAGCGCCGACAACCCCGGCACCGCGGGGATCTCGGTGATCGTGTTGCCGATGCTCAGACCGAAGACCTGCCCGACGTTCGACGCGGGGTCGGTCGAGACCAGCAGCACCCTCTTGCCGGCTCGGGCCAGGCGCAGCGCCGACGCGCACGCGATGGAGGTCTTGCCGACCCCGCCTTTGCCGGTGAAGAACACGAACCTGGGTGGGTCGGTCAGGAACGTCGGGTCGGTGGCAGTCATGGCAGCAGATACTCCTCGTCGGACGGATCGGCGGGCGGGTGCGGATCTGGGTGGTCAGCAGCAGGTGGACTCGTCCGGTGTGCAGCACGAGTCGTTGTCGTCGGCGAGCCCGAGCATGGTCACCCCGGACGGCGCTGCGGCGGGAACATCGAGTCCGGCCCACGTGGCGAGCTCGGCGCGGGTCGGGTAACGCCCGGTGGCGACGGTGACGTCGTCGACGAGCACCAGCGGAAGACCGTCCGATCCGGCAAGTTCGAGGAACTTTGTGACGGTCTCGTTGTGCGCGAACGCGAGCGGGTCGTTGGCCAGATTGTGGCGGGTGATGGTGGCGCCCTGCCCGGTCAGCGCGGCCATGTCGGCGGTGAAGGTGACCAGGTTCTGGTCGAGGTCCTCGCCGCACACGCCGGTGTTGCAGCACAGGGCCGGTTCGAAGACTGCGATCGTGCTCATGGTGTTCTGCTCCTGGTTGGGGTAGGTGCTCAGCGGGTCGCGTCGAGTAGCCGGGTGGCGAGTTCGTCGACGCGGGTGGCGATGTCGCCGCGGACCAGACGCATCCGCTCGATACCGTCGACGCCGCGCTCGGACGGCTCGTCGATGTCCCAGTTCTCCACGACTACGCCGGCGGGCGCGTCGACGTGGGCTTCGCCGCCGAGGGTGACGACGAGGTCGACCTCGGACAGCAGCTGCGGATCGATCGGCTTGGGGTACTCGCCCGCGGTGGGTGCCCCGACTTCCTCGAGAACCTGCATCGACAGGGCGTTGAGCGACGAGCCGGGCGTGGTGCCGGCCGAATGGACAACGATCCGGTCGCTTGCGGTCTTGCGCATGAGGGCGGCAGCCATCTGGGATTTGCCGCCGTTTTTCACGCACACGAACAGCACCGAGGGTGTGGGCACGAGGGGTGGTCCTTTCCGACGGACTCGGGTTGACGATTGAATTGATAGAAGTCAATATAGACGTATGTCGAATCAGATGTCGAGCGAGGCCGAGCTGTGCTGCCCTCCACTCTCGCGTGAGCCCCTGACCTCCGATTGGGCCGGCGACCTGGCCCGCATGTTCAAGGCCCTCGGCGATCCGGTGCGCCTGCGCATGCTCAGCATGATCGCCAGCCACCAGGGCGGCGAGAGTTGCGTGTGCGACATCAGTCCCGCCTTCGACCTGTCCCAGCCCACCATCTCGCACCACCTCAAGGTGCTGCGCGAAGCCGGACTGCTCGACTGCGAACGCCGCGGCACCTGGGTGTACTACCGGGTGATCCCTGCCGCGCTCGAGCAGTTGTCCGCAGTGCTGGCCACCGAATCGGGGGTGCTACCCGGATCGACCTGTGCGTGCACCCCGGCCGAACCTCATCAGGAGACCGTTTCGTGACCACCACCACCGAAAACCGTTCTGTGGCAGGAAAAATGTCGACCCTCGACCGCTTCCTGGCCGTGTGGATCGGCATCTCCATGGTCGTCGGCCTGCTGCTCGGCCGGATGATCCCCGGGCTCGGCGACGCTCTGAGCGTCCTCGAGATCGACAACATCTCGCTGCCGATCGCCCTCGGTCTGCTGATCATGATGTATCCGGTGCTCGCGAAGGTGCGCTACGACCGTCTCGACACCGTCACCGGCGACCGCAAACTGCTGATCTCGTCGTTGATTCTGAACTGGGTACTCGGCCCGGCGCTGATGTTCGCCCTTGCGTGGTTGCTGTTGCCGGATCTGCCCGAGTACCGTACGGGTCTGATCATCGTCGGCCTCGCGCGCTGCATTGCGATGGTGATCATCTGGAACGACCTCGCGTGCGGCGACCGCGAAGCCGCCGCGGTGCTGGTCGCGATCAACTCGGTGTTCCAGGTGATCATGTTCGCCGTCCTCGGCTGGTTCTATCTCTCGGTGCTGCCGGGATGGCTCGGACTCGAGCAGACCGCTTTCGACGTCTCCCCGTGGCAGATCGCCAAATCGGTGTTGATCTTCCTCGGCATCCCGCTCGTCGCCGGTTTCCTGACCCGGCACTTCGGTGAAAAGGCCAAGGGCCGTGACTGGTACGAAGACACATTCCTGCCGAAGATCGGACCGTGGGCGCTGTACGGGTTGCTGTTCACGATCGTGCTCCTGTTCGCGCTCCAGGGCGAGCAGATCACGTCGCAGCCGTGGGACGTCGCGCGGATCGCGTTGCCGCTGCTCGCCTATTTCGTCCTCATGTGGGGCGGTGGGTTCCTGTTCGGCGCCGCGATCGGTCTGGGTTACGAGCGCACGACCACCTTGGCGTTCACCGCTGCGGGCAACAACTTCGAACTCGCTATTGCCGTGGCGATCGGCACCTTCGGTGTCACCTCGGGTCAAGCTCTGGCCGGTGTCGTCGGTCCGCTGATCGAAGTGCCGATCCTCGTCGCCCTCATCTATGTCTCGTTGGCGCTGCGCAAGCGTTTCAAGAGTTCAAATACCCCTGCTGTGCAGTAAAAGTCGATACGCCAGGAGGCGACCGATGTCTTCACACCCCGCACAACCGGAACTGCTCATGCCTCAGGCGGTGCTGCAGCGTTCCGCCGAGCACCTCGCCGACAAGTACGCCGGGGTGTTCTCCCCGCAGACCGTGGAACGGATGGTGTTCGAGTCGTACGCTGCGCTGCGCCGCACCGCCAAGATCCACACGCACCTGACCGCCCTGGCCACCCGGTTCGCCGGCGAACGCCTCACCGCGCTGGCACAAGCCGACGGTGCGATCACCAAGGACGTACCGGAGGTGCTGTTCGTGTGCGTGCGCAACAGCGGCCGCTCCCAGATGGCGGCGGCGTTGCTCGCCCACCACGGCGTCGGACGCGTGCATGTGCGCTCCGCCGGATCGGCGCCCGCATCGTCGATCCATCCCGTTGTCGTCGAGGCGATGGCCGAGATCGGGCTCGATCTCGGCGCCGAATACCCCAAACCGCTCACTGATGATGTGGTGGCGGCCGCGGACGTGGTGGTCACCATGGGCTGCGGTGACGCCTGCGCGGTGTATCCGGGCAAGCGCTACCTCGATTGGTCGCTGCTCGACCCGGAAGACGAGTCGCTCGAGGCGGTGCGCGGCATCCGCGACGACATCGATGCCCGGGTCCGTGTCCTGCTGACCGAGCTCGGCGCTGTCTCTGTCTGATCTTGTCTCTGCCTGACCTTCCTCTACGAAAGGACGTTCCACTTCATGACCACCCACTCCGCCACCGATCGCACGCCGTCGGTGCTGTTCGTGTGCGTGCACAACGCCGGCCGTTCCCAGATGGCCGCCGGGTTCCTCACCGCCCTGGCCGGGGATCGGATCGAGGTCCGCTCCGCCGGCTCCGCTCCGGCCGCGCAGGTCAACCCCGCTGCGGTCGAGGCGATGGCCGAGGTGGGGATCGATATCTCCACGCAGAATCCGAAGATCCTCACCGTCGACGCAGTGCAGGCCTCCGATGTGGTGATCACCATGGGGTGCGGCGACACCTGCCCGGCATTCCCGGGCAAGTCCTACCGGGACTGGGTGCTCGAGGACCCGGCCGGGCAAGGGGTCGAGGCGGTGCGGCCGATCCGCGACGAGATCAAGGCCCAGGTCGAGGCGCTGATCGCCGAGCTCGTTCCAAACGTCGCCCGCGCATCAGCGTCCCCGCACTGTCGATGACCTGATCATCGACAGTGCGAGCGATGCCTCACGGCAGAGATGCTGTCGGTGTGTCGGGAACCATGCGTGGCACGAGCCGGACGTAGAGGACCATGCCGACGAGCTCGACCAGGGTTTGCGTGACGACGATGACGGGGGTCAGGGCATAGCCGGCCGGTAAGGCGAGCGCGAGCGGAAGTACCACGAGCGAATTGCGGGTGGCACCACTGAAGATCAACGCACGTGAGCGGCCGACGTCGAACCGGAACACTCGTGCCGCGATGAATCCGAGTCCGGCCATGAGAATCAAGAAGGCGGCGTAGACGGGGATGACCGTGCCGACGTGGTGGAGTTCGTCGCGAATTTTCGGGATCTGACCAGCCACGACGACGAACAGGGTTCCGGCCATCAGTGGAACCATCGCCGCGGTGAACGCGGTGGTGAGCACGACACCGACACGGCGCCGTGCAGCCAGGGCCTGCGTGACCCACGCCAGGGCGAGCGGTGCGACGATCAGGATGAGAAACGCCTCGAGGAACGGTGCGACGTCGACGATATCGGTGAGCTCTGATCCCATGAACAGCCACAACAGCAGCGGCAGTGCCGCCATCTGGGCGAACATCAGCAGCGGTGAGGCGGCAAGCAGTCGCCTGCTGTCACCTCCGGCGAGACCGGAGAACACGATGACGTAGTCGATGCAGGGCGTGAGCAGGGTCAGCAGGATGCCCAGCAGCACGGCCTGCGGGAATGTCACCACCAACGTCAGGGCGGCGACGACGAGCGGGACGACGACGAAATTGAGAACCAGGGCCGCGGTGAGGAACCGGCGGTCGCGGACGGCCTCGGCCAGTGTGGTGAACGGCACCTGCAGGAAGGTGGCGTAGAGCAGTGCCCCGAGCAGCGGGTAGATGCTCGCTTCGAACACCGACGAGGAATCCGGCAGGGTCAGTCCCACGACGGCGCCGGTCACCAGGGCACCGAGGTAGACGAGGATCTGGTGGCGTTCGAGCCACTGGGTCGCGGACATGCGCTGGTAGAGGCCTTTCGAGGCGGGTCGAGCGAGGCAGCAGTGGGGACCGGCTGTGAAAGCCAGGGATGTGGGACCGGTGGTCAGCGAGCAGGTGGGGCGCTCGTGCCGTCGCCGAACAACGCGCGCACCATTTCTGCAGCCGCTGCCGGTGCCCCCACGTCGAGGATCACTTCGGTACCGCGCAGATGCAGGTCGAATTCGTAGAACGGGCAGCAGTGCTGCTCGGCGGCGGCGAGTTCGGCGAGTGCACCGACTCGGTCGATGGGCAGGCGCAGTCGCACATCCGCCGGACCGGGTTCGCGGACAACGTCGACGAGTACCTGCTGCCACCGGTGCACACGTTCCCCGTGGTCGGCGGCGTCGAGGGAGCAGGCAATCGGCGGGTCGGCCGGCACGGTGATCGCCGCGCCAGGCGCAGCGAAAGGAGGGTCGACGACCTGGGTGCGGGGCTGCGGCGCAAGGAATCCGCAGCCGGCATCGCACGGCTCGGCGCGATCAGGCAGGTCGTCGAGCTGGGCAAGAGCATGCCGAAGCGTGTCGGTGAAGGCGGCGAGTTCCGCGGTCCGGGTGGCGGCCTCGTCCAGGCGAGCGGCCATCTTCGGGCGTAGCTGCGCACGGACCTCGGCGCAGGGATCGTGCTCCCACACCGCCAGTAGTTCGCGGATCTCACCCAAGGGGAGTCCCACGTGCTTGGCCGCCTGGATGAACGCAACGCGGTCGACATCCCGATCTCCGTAGACGCGATATCCACTGTCGGTGCGCCCCGCCGGGACCAGTCCTGCGGATTCGTAGAACCGCAAGGTGGTGGCCGGGACACCGGTGTGTTCGGCGAACTGGGAGATCAGCATCGTGCTCACTCCTCGACGGTAAACCTTCGAGTCGACTCGAAGGTCAAGCCCGACACCGGCTCAGCCCTGCCGACCTTCGACCCGGCGGAGCACGTCGATCAGCTCCGCGGTGCTCGGGGCGCCGCCGGGTCCGTCGGCGGTGCGGTAGACGCGGCAGGTCAACCCGACACCCTCGGTGGGACCGAACGGGTCGATCCCGTCGATGCGGATCGTCGGGGAGCCCGCGAAGGCGGCGCGCTCAGCAGCCTCCGGGGTCTCGATACGGCGCAGCCGGATCGGGGTGCCGGCGTTGCCGGTTGCGGCCAGGGCCTCGGCGAGGCGGTCGCGGGCGAGCTGCCAGTTCGGGCAGCCGTCGAAGTACAGCAGTTCGATATCCATGGCGGTCGGTCCCGTTCGTCAGTGGTTGTCAGCGGCGGGAACGGACTCGGAGCGGCGTTCGAGCAGTACCGTATCGCGCCACACCCCGGCGAGTTTGCCGATGCGTTCGCGCACACCGACGGTGCGAAACCCCGCCGAATGGTGCAGGGCGAGGCTGGGACGGTTCTCCGGGAAGATGGAGGTCTGCAGCGTCCACAGTCCGGCCTGATCGGCGGCGATGACCTGGGTACGCAGCAGCGCTTTGCCGACCCCGCGTCCGCGCATGCCGTCGCCGACGTACACCGAGTTCTCGGCCACCCCCCGGTAGCACTCGCGCCCCGACACCGGGCTCAACGCTGCCCAGCCGACCACCTGGCCCTCGATCTCGGCGACCCACCGATGCCCGGGCAGCCACTGGTCCTCGAGGACCTCGCGGGTGGGAACCTCGGTGGTGAACGTTGCGGTACCGGTGGCGATGCCCTCTCCGTAGATGCGGCGCACCGCCTCCCAATCGCGGTCGGCGAGCGGGCGCACGCTCACGTCGGCCGGGACGTCCTCGGGGCAGCACGGCCGTGCGGTGAGCACACCCATGACCGCGTCGGCGGCACTGGGTAGGTCGCTGCAGCAACTCGGGTTGACCATCACCACGGTGCTGGTGCCGTGTTTGCCGGTGGTGACGAAGCCGACGTCGGCGAGCTTGCGGACGTGATGGGAGATGGTGGGCTGGCCGATCCCGAGGATCTCGGCGAGTTCCCCGACGGTGATGCCGGCCGGGCGGGCGGCGACGTGGTGCAGCAGCCGCACCCGGGTGGGCTCGGCCAGGCAGGCGAACCACCCGGCGTAGGTGGCCGCGTCCTCGGGGCTCAGGGCGTCGATGTCCACCTCCGCGCCGGGGATGGCCGGGGTCGGCAGGCCGAGTGATGTCATACCCCCACTATATCGATCGGCATCGATGGCTGCATTCATCGATGCCCATCTATATTCTGGCGGCAGCTTAGATCGATACCCATCGATGAAAGGATCTGTTATGAGCGAGTTGCCCGTCGTCGTGGTGGGAGCCGGACCGATCGGCCTGGCCGCCGCCGCTCACCTGCGTGAAGGCGGCCTCGAGCCGCTGGTACTCGAGCGGGGTACCAGCGCCGGAGCCGCCATCACGCAGTGGCACAGCGTCCACACCTTCTCCCGCTGGGCCGAACTGATCGACCCCGCAGCCCGCGTCTCCTCGACACCACCGGCTGGAGCGCCCCCGGCGTCGACTCCTACCCCACCGGCCAGGACTGGGCCGGCCGGTACCTGACCCCGCTGGCCGACGCCCTCGGCGACGCGGTCCGGCTCGACCACCAGGTCATCGGCATCGCCCGCCGCGGCCGCGACCGGATCGTCGACGCCGGACGCGACACCGAACCGTTGTCGGTGCACGTACGCCACCGCGACGGCACCGAATCCCGCCTGCTCGCCCGCGCCGTGATCGACGCCTCGGTCACCTGGGACACCCCCAGCCCCCTCGGCGGTGAAGGACTGCCCGCCCTGGGCGAGCGCGCCGCCGCCGAGAAGATCACCTACCGCGTCCCGGACCTGGGCGAGGACGCGGTGCGCGCCCGCTACGCCGGCCGGCACACCGTCATCGCCGGTAGTGGCCACTCAACGCTCAATGCCATCGTCGCGCTGGCCGAACTCGCCCGCACCACCCCCGGCACCCGGCTGACCTGGGTGCTGCGCCGCGGCGACGTCGGGCTGCGCGCCAAGACGGCCGTCGACGCCGGACTCCTCGAGGTCGTCACCGGCTTCCGCACCGCCGCCGTCGAACCCACCACCGACGGTCAGCTCACGCTGGTCTCTGACACCGGCGCCCGCATCGACGCCGTCGGCGAGGTCATCGCCTCGACCGGGTTCCGCCCCGATCTGTCGTGGCTCTCGGAAATCCGCCTCGACCTCGACCCGGTCCTGCAGGCCCCGACCGCGCTGGCCCCGCTGATCGACCCAAACGTGCACTCCTGCGGCACCGTCTATCCGCACGGAGTCGCCGAGCTCTCCCACCCCGAACCCGGCTTCTACGTCGTCGGCATGAAGAGCTACGGCCGGGCCCCGACGTTCCTGGCGATGACCGGATACGAGCAGGTCCGCAGCATCGCCGCCGCCCTGGCCGGTGACCACGACGCCGCGGCCCGGGTCGAGCTGACCCTGCCCGACACCGGGGTGTGCGGCGGCGCCGGAGTCTTCGACGAATCGACCAATCCCTGATCCCCCGCTCCCAAGGCCATCACTCGTATCGCAGTCAGATGCGGCGCCGACGCATCGATGCCCGCCTCGTACATGTCGGTGACTGATCGAGCGCTGTGCGTGCGCCTGTAGCTTCCACCGCCGACCAGCTGTCCGAAGGAAACCTCCAAGTCCCGGTTCCCGGTTATCCGGAGATAGTGACCGAAAAGCCGGGTGAACTGATCCGGGGAAAGGCTGATCGCTATGTCGTTGTCGGCTACGTCGTGTCGTCCAGCCGTGCGAGCACCCGTGACAATTACATCGGCGCCCAGTGTGCCTGCGGCACTGGCCAACGCAGCCGCTCGATGGCGGTCGGCGATCGACAACTCATCGTGGCCAGCGGCTACCTCACCACGGTGATGGTCGAGCTGCGAGTAGACACCGAAGAAGTGTCCTGTGGCGCCCAGCACCTGGTCAACGCCAACAAACCCCTCCACCCCCACGACCGAGGAGTCACCCCTTCGGGGAGCCTCGTCCACGGTAGTGAAGTGAAAGCGGTACCACCGGTCGATGCCGAGAGCATTCATCCAATCGGATGGTGAATCGTCGTCGTTCTGAACGACAAGGCAGGACTCGATCTCGCTCCTCGTCAAGAGCGCTACCAGCGCCTCCACCGAGGATTGTTCGAGGGTGCCAGTGTCAACGAGAACTCTGATCTGACGAGTCGCCGGTTGTAGGGGATACAGCGGAACGCTCTCGCGTCCAGGAGAACTGACAGGTGGTCGAACGTAGCGGACGAAACGATGATTGGGGAGACCCCGGGGCACAATCAGCGGCACGATATTAGATTCGCATCTCCTGGCCCCGGGACCATCCAGCGACATCGCCGTCGGCGGCACATCACGTGAATAATCTGTGATCACCTGGTGTAAGTCGCTGGACCTGGCACCTGACGTAAGTGTCGATACTGATGGTGACAGTCCGGAGGCACGGGAGTGTCCGAGCGGGCGGGGATGTCGTCCCCATATCGTGCCGCCGCCGGTTGATGTCGGTGTCTGGTTCACCGGCTCCACGACCGTACCGACAAGGCGTTGCAGAAGCTCGCGGTGCCGGCCGGATGCTGCGCGAGGCAGGTGGGCAATGGGCTACGCCGCCGCAGCGTGCTGGCACGAAGTGGACGGGGAAGGGATCGGGTGCATTCGGTCGCCTCTCGGCGAAAGGCGCAACACGGCTCCAGCCGAACGGAACTCCGTGAAGGCAAAGGGTTGAGCCCGGGGGACACGGAAACGCACCCGATCCGGACAGTGCAACGCGCCCCTGCCTCCGGCTATTCCCGGCGCGAGTTGTCGTGGGCACGATAGCGTGAACTGCACCAGTGGCTCGGACCCAGGCTTTCTGATCCGCGTCGATACCGATGCGTGCAGTGCGTGCGATGCGTGCACGCATCGCGAGCCATGCATGCACCGTGGGTCGCGGACAGCGTGCGAGGTCTGGGGCTCCTCTCGAACAAGGAATGCCGGGCTTACAGCTCCAGGTCGGGGCCAGCCTGGGGACTGTGGTCGGGTGGCTCCGGCTGGGCCGGGGTCGTACTACCGCCGGGTGTACCGGGCTTCGAGCGTGGTGGGTGACCCGGACACGGCGGCGCGCAGAGCCGACAGCAACGCCTCCTGTCCGCTGGGATCACGAGCGATCTGCTGCGCGGTGCCGGTGCCGGTGTCGCTTGGCGGTCGGGCCGTGTGGGGGTCGACCACGTAGCGGCGAATGAGACCGGACAGACGCGCCGGGGCGATAGTCAGTCCGTCGATGCGCTGGCCGCGGTCGAGCATGGCGACCAGCTCGTGCAGAGCCCGGGCTGCGTCCTTGCGGGCACCGGTACGGGCGGTGTGCAGCTTCCAATCGGGAAACCGGTCTCGGTGTTCATGGGTGATCGACAACAGGGTGCACAGGTCGGCGATGTCCTTGGCGGCGAGGCGGCTGCGCCAGGCGAGCGCCTTGAGCACCACCGCCTGCTCGACGCCGGGCACCGGCACCTCGAAACGCAATGTCTCGCCGGTCGTCAGGCGTGCCCGCACCCGCACCTGCATCGGGTCGGCGGCGAGCGCGAGGGTCAGCCCGGGGGTGGCGTCGAAGCCGCGCCCGGCGTACTCGACGCGTTCGATCCGGCGACCACCGGTGCCGGGAACCAGGAGATCCACGGACAGGGGAGTGTCGTCGCCGGAGGGTGCCTCGTAGTGGTTGCCGGTCACCAGCCGATAACCACGGGCGAGTAGCGCGGTGTGGAAGGTGGCGTCGGCTGCGGCGACAGGGTCCATGCCGGCATCGGCGTCGGCGGTGACCCGGGCAGCGGTGTCGGTGGGGTAGAGGCGACCGAGCAGGTGCACCATGTGCCCGCCAACGACCCGATAGTTGGCCCCGGCCGCAGCGGCGGCGAGATCGGCCAACGCCCGCAGGCCGCGGTCGGCGGCATTCGACGCGGCGAGGATCTCCACCTCGGTCACAGAGCAGCCTTCTGACGGATCGTGGCGAACACATGATCGGCGGCTTCGGCGGCATCAGCGCCACCGGTGCGCAGCACATCGCCCGCAGTGATCAGCGGATCGGCCAACAGCACTGGCTCGCTGATCTCCGCGGTGCGCCACAGGGTCGGATCGGCGGGGACCTGCACGGCCATGGTGTGTTCGGCCTCGGTGGCGGGACTGAAGCCCGCGGCGGCGAGGTCGACGAACCGATCGGTGTAGAGCATCGCCCGGGTCGGCAGCCGCCATGGGGCGTACACATCGGCCGCGGCATCGCCGCTGACCAACACTGCCACATCCTGCCGGGCGCAGAAGTCAACAACGGCGGTGGCCTGGGCAATCACCGGATCCAGGCCGTACCAGTAGGTCACGGCGCCACCGGGACCGGGATAGCCGGCCAGATAGTCCGCGAGCAACTCCTCGGGGGATGCGGCGAACCAGCCGTGCTCGGTGCGCCGCACCGCCTGTAGCTGTTTGAGGGCGAATGAGACTGCCTGCTGGGAGACCTCCAGTGTCTCGGCGAGCCGGTGTTGGGTTTGCGCCCTATCCGAGAGCAGCAGGACCCGGGCCAGAGCCCAGCGCACCCAGGGTTTGCGGCCCCGGGCAGCAGATGCGGCAGGGGATGTAGGGGTTGCGTTTTCGGTCACGTCGTAGCGCGCGCCGGCGAATACGAGTAGGTCTTCGTCCACGGCGATGAGATCGATTTCGCCGTTTGTCGCGAGAGTGCGCAGATGCGCCGTGGCGTGTGGGGTTACCACGAGCACGCGCCGGGCTGGGCCCGGTTCGGCGAGCAGCCGGGCGAGGACCGTGGGGGTGGGTGGCCGCCGGGATATGCGCACCCGGGTCGGCAATTCCCGGCCGTCGGGCAGAGTCAGGTCCCAGGCGTCGAGGGAACCGGAGACAAGGCGGATGCCGGCACGACGCAGCAGCGCGATCGCGCCGGAGAGAAGCTGTGATGTTTCGGCCATGCTCGTCCCCTCGACGTGTACAAGCTTAGATGAGAAATCCTACTTTATCTTGTATTAGCTGCTAGAGCGTATAAGAATGTCGAAGTTCGCCCGGTCGCTGGTCGACTGGAGGCACGAGCGGGCACCGAACGGTGGAGCGGCTCGGCGCCGGCGTGCCTAACGTGACGGTGTCCGGTTCTGGTCCACCCTTCCGTGACGATCCAGCGGCGGGGTCGGTATCACCGGTTGTCGGGGTGAGACGGTCGCCGGGTCCCGATCCAGTGAATACCGTCGGGGCCAGGCGAATACGGGTGCGGCAGGTAGCTGGGACAGAACTCGCCGGTGTGCCAGGCGCTCGCGACTGTCTCCGGATCGTCGGGTGCGAAACCTGCTCGGATTGTGGGCAGGTGTTCGCGCCAACCGACCAGGCCGGAGTCATCGCGACCCCATACCCGCACCACCAACGTCATGACCGAATCCGCCCAGCTCAGCCGTTCGATCTCGTACACCCCAGTGTCCCAGGATCGTGCCGACAGATGTCTGGTCAGCGCGGACAAAAAGCGCATATCCTAGTCCGCTTGTTCGAAGTCACCGTGCCGGACGGTCGGCAGTTCCTCACCGACGTCGCTGGTGCTGTAGTACTCGTGGCGACCGTTGTTTCCGGTGCCTCGGTTCCGGTCCATGGCCGAAGTCTGCCAGGCGGAATTGCCAGGATCCCTACCCTGAGTCGCAGTGTCGCACCATCACACACAGTGGTCCAGAACCCGGTTTCCGACCCCACAGAGGATCCCCGGTAGCAACTCGCACGTGCCAGCTGTCGACCGTCGCGTAATTCCCCAGGGGTTTCCGTCATGGAATTCCCCATGTCCGGGTGTGCTGAGTCGAGGGTAGCCGGGCCGGTGC